>NZ_MELG01000060.1:5834-12668 GCF_001767535.1 Acinetobacter sp. GWC1_38_13
ATGTCATGGTAAGCTTTGATCACGCCACGATTGTTCCAGTCTTGAATCAAGGCAAAGAATGCTTTGAAGTCATCAAAACTATCAACATCAGGGGTAACAGAACCGATTGCTTTATATACTTGCGCAAGGATCGAACCACCTAAACGGAATTGACCTTTAGATAAATCGATACGTACAAGTACTGAGTCTGCTAAGTTCTTCAGTTCAGGTGTTAATGTTTTACGTACATCTAAAACAGGTGCAAACGCAGTGATTACGCCTGTCATTGGAGAAGTTACGGCTTTATCTTCACCATCATTCCAAGTGGTACGCATTGAAAGTGAGTCTTTACCGACAGGAATAGCGATACACAATGCAGGACACATTTCCATACCAATCGCTTTCACACCTTCAAACAAGGCTTGATCTTCACCTTTTTGACCAGCCGCAGCCATCCAGTTGGCAGAAAGCTTGATATCGCTGATTTGTTCGATGTTGGCACAGGCAATATTGGTAATTGCTTCCGCAACCGCTAAACGTGCAGATGCAGCAGGATTTAACAAAGCAACTGGTGGGCGCTCACCCATCGCCATAGCTTCACCTGTAAAGCCTTGCAAGCTTGTCGTCGTTACTGCTGCATCTGCAACAGGAACCTGCCAACGGCCAACCATTTGATCACGGGCAACCATACCTGTAATCGAGCGGTCACCAATTGTGATCAGGAATGATTTAGACGCAACTGTTGGATTCTTCAATACGCGGAAAATCGCATCTTTCAAATCAACTTTTGATGCATCAAAGTCGTTACCTTTACGTTCAATCGTTTCATATGAACGTTGCATACGTGGTGTACCACCCAACATGACTTGCATTGGGATATCGACTGCATTGTTTTCAAATAACGGATCTTCAACAGTCAGATGACGTGCTTCAGTCGCTTCACCAAGTACTGCAAACGGACAACGCTCACGTGCACAAATTTCTTCAAACTGTTCTAAAGATTCTGGACGAATCGCTAACACATAACGTTCTTGCGCTTCATTTGACCAGATTTCCATCGGGCTCATGCCTGGCTCTAAAGATGGAATCTTACGCAGGTTCAATACAGCACCTAACTCGTGATCATTCACTAGTTCAGGCATCGCATTGGATAGACCACCCGCACCCACGTCATGTATAGACACGATTGGGTTAAAGTCTTCTAAGCGCCAGCATGTATCAATGACTTCTTGGCAACGGCGTTCCATTTCTGGGTTTTCACGTTGTACTGAAGCAAAGTCTAAGCTCTCACCCATAGTACCGCTGTCTACAGATGATGCAGCACCACCACCAAGACCGATTAACATGGCAGGACCACCCAATACAATGAGCAAGTCACCTGGTTGAATCGCATCTTTTTCAACGTGGTCAGGACGAATGTTACCGTAACCACCAGCGATCATAATTGGTTTATGGAAGCCTTTAACTTCACCATTCACATTCTGTTCGAAGGTACGGAAATAACCATTTAATGCAGGACGACCAAACTCGTTGTTAAACGCCGCACCACCCAATGGACCTTCAATCATGATTTGTAATGGCGATGCCATACGTGAAGGCTTACCGTAGTTTTCTTCCCAAGGCTGTTCGAAACCAGGGATATTCAAGTTAGAAACCGTAAAGCCTGTTAAACCTGCTTTTGGTTTACCACCACGACCTGTTGCACCTTCATCACGGATTTCACCGCCTGAACCAGTTGCAGCACCAGCAAATGGAGAAATTGCTGTTGGGTGGTTATGCGTCTCAACCTTCATTAAAATATGAGCGGCTTGGCTCTTATATTTATAAACAAAGTGACCATTTTCATCCGCTTTTGGATAAAAACGCATCGTGTCATAACCCACGATCACAGAGGCATTGTCTTTATACGCCGACAATACATCTGTTGGAGATTCTTTATAGGTGTTCTTAATCATTTGGAACAATGATAATGGTTGTTTTTCACCATCAATTGTCCATTCAGAACCAAAGATTTTATGACGACAGTGTTCAGAGTTCGCCTGAGCAAACATCATTAACTCGATGTCATTTGGATTACGACCCAGCTTAGTAAATGCTTCGGTTAAGTAATCAATTTCTTGCTCAGATAAAGCAAAGCCGAACTCATTATTCGCTTTAACTAATGCTTCTTTACCTTGACCCAAGATATCAATTGAGTTGAGTGGCTTCGGCGCAGTTTCTGAGAATAAAGCTTTTGCATCTTCAATTTGAGCAAAAACTGTTTCCGTCATACGGTCATGAAGTACTTGTTTAACTTCATTCGTAATTTCAGTGACACCTTTTAACGTGAATAAAAGACCACGTTCTAGACGGTGTACTGGTGTATTACAGTTTTGGAAAATATCAGTTGCTTTAGACGACCACGGAGAGATTGTGCCAACACGTGGAGTTACTAAAATTTGGATTTCATCACTTGCAGCTTGGCGAAGTTCGAAAGATTGACCATCGTTTAAAAGTTGTAATGCCGATTGATGTTGCTGCTCGTTGAGCGCTTGATCAAACAAATAAACCCACTGGCTGTCAAAAGATTGAACAGAACTCATTGACGCTAAACGGTTTAAGAGTTGAGCTTTCTTAAAAGAAGAATGTGCTGATGCACCGGCCACGATAAACATGTTGACTTTGGCTCCACGGGTGGGTCTAACGAACCTACCGCAATGTGACTTATGAGAGAGCGCATATTCTACTGTGAAAGCCTTCTTTCAGCTAGCCATATCCATCTTAAAAATCAGAGTTTTCTATCCCAAATCACTTAAATTCTTATCGCTTTATGGGTTTAGTATATTCGTAACAATTCGTTTACTTTGATATGTAGATCACATTTCCAGTTTGCGGGTCTTCTTTTCTTATTATACCGAGCTTAGAAAAGAATGAGTCATTACAAGCAAGAGTGTCGTCCACACCACCCTCAACACTATATGAAAGCTGCACATGTGCATGGATAAAGCTTTTATCCTGAATCGCTTCTTTAAAGAACACATCCATACTTTCACTGTTTAAACAGACATAACTTTGCTCAGGTTTGCCATTGTGATTTAAATCAATTGAAACTGTTTCATCTGTGTTTTGGATTAGTTGATTTGATTGTATTGGAAGGCTATTGACCCAATCTCGATCATTATTAATAGCATAGGCAAATGCAGTTTGAGCTGTTTTATAAAACTCAGAACAATTTTTGATGGGTTTCACCAATACCACAGCAGATAAAGCAACATCGTCTTTGCTAAAACGAGAATGCCCATTCAATTCAATATTGGGTTGAATACTCCAATATTGTTTTGCCGCTGCATTTGCATCATCTGTCCAAATACATTGTTGATCTAGGCGCTGATCCGCGACTTCTTGATAAGCAAATGCAGCTAAGACAACCGCTGTTTTCTTTGGCTGATCTATCGTTTTTTGCTTAACTTGATCAGAGGATGTTTGCTTCTGTTTCACTTCTAATGATTCAGATGGCTCTACCTGATTACAAGCTGATAATAATACGCAGACCATAAGTGCAATATTTTTATTCATGTTTCCCCCTAAAAATTCAAATGACTTAACTTAAATGATGAAATACAAAACTATATGCGACGACATACTTATTCAAGACAACTTATGTCGCCCTACTCTAGTGCTTTAATCCTTTTTTTGGCATCATGATCTTGAACTCATAGTGAACAATGATGAATGGAACAAATGCGTTGGTTGGAATTGCTCTCTGCAATTCGCTTAGGTAGTAAAAAAAGTAGCACCGAATTGGCTAGAAGCCCGTTTCATAAAGATTACGATAGAATTATATTTTCCCAAAGTTTTCGACAACTGAATAGAAAAACTCAAGTTCACCCATTGACTCAGCACGATGGTATTCATACTCGATTGACTCATTCACTGGAAGTATCTTGTATTGGTCGCTCGCTTGGTATGCTCGCCGCAGAAAAGATCAAAGATGAATTACCTATGTGGATTTCACCTGCTGATGTCGGTGCGATTATTCAAGCGGCATGTTTAGCTCACGATATTGGCAATCCCCCTTTTGGTCATGCAGGTGAATATGCGATACGTGAATGGTTTGATGATGCCTCACATCGTGACTTTCTGACCAAACTCACTCCCGAAGAAGAAGCAGACGTTCGTCAATTTGAAGGTAATGCGCAAGGTCTTCGTTTACTGAGTCGTATTGACTACCATCCTGATGATGGTGGTATGCGTCTGACCTGCGCAACACTGGGTGCCTATTTAAAATATCCTTGGTTATCAAAAACCATCGACCAACAAGGCGATACCCCATCACATCAAAGAGCAAAATTTGGTTGCTATCAATCAGAAAAAGAAATTTTAAAACAGCTTGCTGAACAGCTTGGCTTAATTAGACTGGGTGAATATCACTATTGTCGTCACCCTCTAACTTATTTGTTAGAAGCTGCTGATGATATTTGTTATGCACTGATTGATTTGGAAGACGGCATCATTCTTAATATGTTGAGTTATGAGGAAGTTGAACCTATTTTCCTCAACTTGATTGCTGATTTTGGTCTTCCTGAAGAGCTGCATTTACCGCATACCACTTGGCAACAAAAAATTGCAGCCTTGCGTGGTCGTGTAATGAAACGATTAGTCGATGAAGTCACGACGGCTTTTGCAAAACACCACTATGAAATCATCACAGGTCAACTCAAAGGGAGCCTTTTACAATATTGCTCACCTGATATTGAAGCAGGGATTCAAACTGCGAAAAATCTTGCACGTGATCGTATTTTTGAACATCCTCAAAAATCCGGTTTAGAAATTATTGCGCATCAAAGCTTACAGACTATTTTAGATGCTTTTGTGCCTTTGACCATGCCGCATAAAACATTAAGCTTTAAAGAACAACGTTTGATGTCGATTTTGCAACATTCAGGCGCAAATTTTCAAAACAACCATTACAATAATATTATGCAAGTCTTAGATATTATTAGTAAGTTCTCAGACCATCAGGCTTATAGCTTGGCGCAAGAGCTACAAGGGAATAAAGTTGGCTTCTTTTAAAAGAATATGCAAACTCTATTTTCTTAAATGACTTTGGTTTAAATCTTTTCAAATAAATAGTGAAAAATTTTCTATGATCGGATGTTTAATTGGCGAAGTGTTTGCCTTAGAAGCCCCTACTGTATTATTTAATGTAAATGGGATTGGTTATGAAATCGATACACCGCTTTCAACATTTTGCCAATTACAAAAAGGACAAAAAGTAACGTTATGGACGCATTTAGTCGTTCGTGAAGATGCTCAACAACTATATGGCTTCAGTGAAGCACAAGAAAAAATCATTTTTCGCACCCTACTCAAAGTAAACGGTGTAGGACCAAAAATGGCATTAGGGATTTTATCTACGTTAAGTGTTGAATTATTAATTCACACCATTGAACACGATGATATCAATACACTGATTAAAGTGCCTGGAGTTGGCAAAAAAACTGCGGAACGTTTAATGATTGAATTACGTGACCGTTTCAAAGCACTTTCACAGTCAACGAATAGCACTTCACAAACTACCTCCTCTCAAATTCAATTCATGTCAAACTCACCTGTTGCTGAGGCTGAGGCTGCTTTACAATCGCTTGGCTATAAACCTATTGAAGCACAAAAAGCTGTGGCAGCTGTCAAGGCTGACTATACAGAATCTGCCGATATTATCCGCGCAGCTCTTAAATCGATGATGAAGTAATATTATGCAAGATCGCCTCATTAGTGGAATTGAAAAACCTGAAGATCATTTTGATCGCGCAATTCGTCCGACATCACTTGCTGACTATATTGGTCAGCCCGTGGTTCGCGAGCAAATGGAAATTTTCATTGGTGCTGCTCGTGGGCGTGGTGAAGCACTGGATCATACGCTAATTTTTGGACCACCAGGTTTAGGTAAAACCACCCTCGCCAACATTATTGCTCGCGAAATGGGTGGAAATCTAAAGTCTACGTCTGGTCCTGTATTGGAGCGCGCTGGTGATTTAGCTGCAATGCTGACCAACTTAGAAGAAGGTGATGTTTTATTCATTGATGAAATCCATCGTCTCTCGCCAGTGATTGAAGAAATCCTATATCCAGCGATGGAAGATTATCAACTGGATATCATGATTGGTGAGGGTCCAGCAGCGCGCTCTATTAAACTAGATTTACCGCCATTTACATTAGTCGCAGCAACAACACGTGCTGGTCTACTCACTTCCCCACTACGTGATCGTTTTGGAATTGTGCAACGTCTGGAGTTTTACTCTGTTGAAGATCTTACGCATATTGTAACGCGTTCAGCAAACCTCATGGATGTTCCAATTACTAGAGAAGGTTCAACTGAAATTGCAAGACGTGCCCGAGGTACTCCACGTATCGCCAATCGACTATTACGCCGTGTACGCGATTACGCTCAAGTGAAAGGCACAGGAGAAGTAACTCAAGAAATGGCTCAACGTGCTCTAGACATGCTAAATGTCGATAAAGCAGGTTTAGATACTTTAGATCGCCGTTATATCAGTATGTTGCTTGAACGATTTGAAGGCAGACCTACTGGTGTTGAAGCATTAGCAGCCGCAATGGCTGAAGATAGCGGCACACTAGAGGATGTTATTGAACCTTACTTAATTCAACAAGGCTATGTTATGCGCACTGCTCGCGGGCGTATAGCAACGAATATGGCTTATTTGCAATTTGGTATGACCCCACCTGAATAATATCAATTTCCTTTAATAAAATGCTTTCTATAGTGAAGTAATTAAAATAATATACAGATTATTCTACTTACTTCATTATTTTATTAAGGGTTAAAATGAAAAATAAACTTTCCACAACAATATT
>NZ_MELG01000061.1:0-11615 GCF_001767535.1 Acinetobacter sp. GWC1_38_13
CAACTGATTTACTGAAGCAAATACATTAGAGCGTACAGCATGTGCCGATAACTTTTTCAAATCATCTTTCAATTCTGTTTGCATTAAGATTTCAACAGATGGGCGTACACGGTTTACGATCGACATTAAGTTCGAAGAAGGTGCTTGATCAGGATGTTTTAAAGTATCGATCGTTGCTTGAATTGCGCCACAGTGACTATGACCTAATACCACAACAACAGCACAATCATAACGTTCAGCAGCAAATTCAACGCTACCTACTTGAGAAGGTGCAACAATATTTCCTGCTACACGAATAACGAATAAATCACCTAAGCCTTGATCAAAAACCATTTCCGCTGGCACTCGAGAATCGGAACATCCTAAAACAATAGCAAAAGGGTTTTGTTCACTTGCCATTTCAGCACGTTCTTGGTGAGTGAGTTGCTTCTGTAGGGCGGCTTCCCCTTTCACAAAACGAGCATTACCAGCTTTTAAACGTTCTAGAGCTTCATGAGCGGTGAGCATGCTTAAATCCATCTATGATTGACATGAAAAAATAGTTTAATGTGAGGACGATAGATTGTCACTGACAAAAATAAAAACTCTCAAACATTTGGTGATCGATTTATCAAGAAAAATAAGGAAAAAATAATCATTTCATTGGCAATAATTTACAGACATCTGTTGAATATGCAAATGACTATGTTTGAAACTTCAACAATAATCAAAAGGTTTAAAAATAAATCAAGGACAGAAAAATCATGATGAATAGAAGCTTTTCCACACCAATCCGAAAAACACTGACGGCTATCGCCTTCAGTTGCAGTCTTGCTGCAACCATGACAACAACGATGACTCAAGCCGCTGAAATCGAAATGAGTTTCCAAAATGTATTACAACAGGAACGTGCTTGGGCTGGGTTACAAAGTAAAACGCTTAAAGTTGGTGACATTACATGGTCTTATAGTGAAGGTGGTCAAGTCGGTAAACCGATTGTTGTACTTATTCATGGCTTGGCTGGTAGTCGTGATAACTGGAATCGTGTCGCGAATGCATTAACAGGCAACTATCATGTGATCATTCCAGATTTACCTGCCAGTGGCGAAACCCAAGTTCCGAAAGAATTTGATTATTCTGTACCTAATGTCACAGAAAAATTACGCCGTTTTATTGAGGCTGCAAACTTAACAGGACCTGCTCATATTGCAGGACACTCTCTAGGTGGCTCTATTGCGATGCTTTATGCGGGTCAATATCCATTTGAAACCAAGAGTTTATTTTTAGTTGATGCGGCTGGTGTCTACAAAGCTGGAAATACACCTTACTTAAAAGATCCAAACCAAATCAGAAGTATGATCGTCAGTAAAAAAGGCGACTTTAATTTCTTAATGCAGCAAGCAATGCATAACCCGCCGTTTATTCCTAAAGAAATTGCCCAAGCACAAGAGAAGATGATGATTGGACAAATAGAACAAACTCAGAAAATGGTTGACCAAATCATTGCACTCAATAAATTATTTACACCAGACTCATTTGCCTTACTTGCTAAATCAATTGATGCACCAACACTGATTTTATGGGGTAAGCAAGATAAAATTATCAATGTTGAAGTCGCACCTGAGTTAAAATCACTTTTGAAAAACGCTCAAGCACCTGTCATCTTGGATAATGTCGGTCATATGCCGATCTTAGAAGCAGATCAGCTCGTCGTTCAACAATATCTACCGTTCTTGAGTAAAACCCAAGCCCAAAAGTCGGTGACTGCACCTACTCCTTAATCATTTATTTAGAGTCTTTATGCTTAAACACCCAATGATAGAACAACTGATTGATGCTCAACTGGACTTTTTAGATCAACAGTTTTCGCAATCAGAAACAATTCAACAAGAGTTCTCGCAGCTCTATCATTGGATACGTTTACAACAACTACAACATATTTGGTCTTTTGAACAAATTTATACCTTAATTGAAAAACAGATCTTAAATACACCTGCTAGTTCATTTTTAGTTGAACAAATTGCCGAGCACATTCGATTTGCACTTATTCATCCTTTAAATGATGAAACAACCATCGAAGAAATTATTCCTGTTTTAACGATCGATACGATTGCTCAATACGTTGCAAGTAAAAATGGACATCGCCAACGCTTAATTAAAACGATTGTAAATAATCCTGCATTTTCTGCTCTGATTACTCAACTTATTCAACACTCTATTCAAGATTATTTGGATAATTCAGTGATGTCTAAACGTGTCCCAGGCGTTGGTCATTTCATGAAAATGGGGAAATCTGTATTAGAGACTGTTACGGACTCTAATCTAAATGACACAGTCGGCCATTATTTACAGAAGAATATTCTTAAAATTAGCCAAATGAGTGAGCGTGTGCTCAATCAGCATTTTAATGATGAAAAGCTATATCATTTCCAAGCTAATATTTGGCACAAAATTAAAGTTATGCCTGTTTCCGTGTTAAAAAATTATGTTGAAGTTCAAGATCTAACTCAAACTGTTGGTATGGGACATGAGATCTGGGATCATCTTCGTCAGACACCCTATATGAAACAACAAGTACATGATGGTGTTTACGCATGGTATGCACGCAATCAGGAGCGTACGTTTGATCAACTCCTTCGAGATCTCAATATTAATGAGAGTTTGATTCAAAATGAATTAAGTCTTTTATTAACGCCAGTGTTAAAGCGTTTAATTGACACTGGTTATTTAAGACAACGCGCACGTATTCATTTAGAGAAATTTTATTATTCTGACCAAGTAATGAACATCCTCAATCATGAACAAGGCGCCTAAGCGCCTTGTTTTTTATCATTTAAAGTTAGAAACTATATGTAAGACCTAAATTGTAACGACGACCATCCAACACATAACTATAAGTTTCTATATCTATTTCCTTATCTAGCAAATTATATACCCCTGCGGCAATTGCGACATTTTGCGTAGGTTTATAATTGAAACCAACATCAACCATGCTATAGGCAGGCTTACCTTTGGTCATCGCTGTTCGACTTAAATAGTCTGATGTTTTACTGCGATAATTAACTCTTGCCCAACTAGAAAACTGATCCGATACTTCCCAATCCGCTGTTGTATTGAACATATGCTTAGGCATTTCATTTAAAGGCTTACCTTTATTAATACCACTCTTCTGTTCTGTATCTGTAAAGGTGTAATTCGCTGATACATTCACATTAGGCAACGCCTGCCATCCAAACGTCAGTTCAGCACCACGCATATTGGCTTTATCCACGTTCTCACGTAAGCTGACAAAGTCGAATTTTTCACCTAACCAATCACACTCTAAGGCACCAATATTTTCACCCTGACAGGTTCTAACTTCTGTAATTTTATCTTTGAAATCACTATTAAAAATAGTAAGTCCAGCAGTGAGATGATCTAAATTATCCCAGTTGAAAGACACCTCATAGTTAACACTTTTTTCAGGTTTTAGGTCTGGATTACCAACAATTACGCCCTTACTTTGACCACCACCTGTTGCTTGCCCCCACTCAGCTACCGTCGCACGAAGTGCAGGCGTTTTATATCCTGTAGACACGCCTCCTTTAATCACCCACTGATCATTTAAACCCCAAACGCCATAGATTTTTGGACTCCAATGATCACCAAACTTCTCATCTTCATCTAAACGTAATGATGTAGTCAGAGTGAAATCATCAACAATATTCCATGCATTTTCAGCAAACAATGCCCAACTATAACGATCTAAACTTGAGACAGGTTTTGCCCCTCCCACACTTAGTTGATTGCCTTGATCATCTAATTCTTCTTTTAAGTACATTCCACCAAAACTCAAACTATGACAATCAAAGTTAATCTTGTTAATCGTATTAAAAGTAGTATTGATGGCTTCCATATTGCGTGATGGATTTTCATTTTCTTCACGCTGAATATATGAATGTGTTTCAACAGGGCCAAGCTGACCTCGATGAGTTAAGCTGTACTCTGTTCGATAATAATCTGTAAGTGAATCTACTGGAGGATTTCGACCTGTTTGCACAGGAGAGATACTTTTTCCAACGGTTCCATTACGATTTTGAATTGAACGCTGATAGTCCAAATCAATCGTATGCTGATCATTCGGGGTCAGACTCAAGGCTGCACCACCCGCTCGAATTTTCTGCTCCTTATAACCTCCATATATCTCGTCTTCATCTCGCTGAGAATATAAGCCATTTGCTTTGAACGACAACAGATTTGCAATTAAAGGACCAGCGATATATGCATTGGTTTGATAAAGATGACCTGATTTTGAATTTTCTTGTAGTGTTGTATCTAGCTTAATAGAACCTGTCCATTGAGCTGTATTTTTTTTAGTAATAATATTAATTACACCGCCCATCGCATCAGAGCCATATAAACCAGACATTGGACCGCGAATCACCTCAATTCGTTCAATCGCGCCAATATTGGGTAACCAACCTTGCTCGATCCCAGAATTATCACTATTTGGTCTCACAGAGCGGGTATTCACTTTTTTACCATCGACCATAATCACGGTATAGGCACTTCCCATACCCCGTATACTAATATCGCTAGAACTTCCTCCCCCCGTCACGACAACACCTGGAATATCTTTCAGTGCATCTGTGACATCTCGATAAGCTTTTTTATTAATTTCTTCTTGTGAAAGTACTGAGATCGAGGCTGCTGCTTTCTTTATATCTTGCTCAAAACCACTCGCTGTCACCACGATGGTCTCTAATTGATTAAGCTCTTGTGTTTTGGTTTCTGCTGCATATGCAATGGAAAACATTCCGCTCATCACTGAAAGTGTGAGTAAAGATTTACGGGTTATTTTATTCGACATAGTTTTCACCTAAACGACACAAATCTTAAGATTTGCTTAAAAATTTATGTGAATTCCAACAAAAAACAAATAAAACTCAATACAAATGATAATTATTATTTATATACTCATTAATGCACATGATTTTATTGTTATGAAACAATATTAAAAACAAAGCAAAGGTTCAAAAATTAAAAAAGAGCCTCATATAGGCTCTCTTTTATTCATGAATGCAATCCTTCAAATTACTTGAAATATGCACCTTCTGATTGAGTATGATCTGTTTGATCTACAACACGCTGTAATTCTGGTACATGCTGTTTTAAAGTGGTTTCAACACCTTGTTTCAAAGTCACATCAATCGCTGAACAACCTTGGCAACCACCGCCAAACTTCAATACGGCTGTTAAACCATGTTCTGGATCATTTTGTACTTCCACAAGGCTACAATTACCGCCATGACCTTCTAAACCTGGATTAATTTCAGATTGTAATACATAAGTAATACGCTCTTCGATTGATGCATCAGGCCCTACACGTGGAACTTTCGAGTTAGGTGCACGGAAAGTCAGCTGACCACCAAAACGATCTTTATTGTAATCAATGACTGCATCAACTAAATAAGGAATCGATGGTGCATCTACATATGCAGGAAAGTCTGGATAATCCTGTTTATAGTCCGTTGGTACCACTTCTTCAGGCGCGCTATAAGCCATACAACATTCAGCGCGTGGTGTTCCTGGATGCTCTACAAAAACTCGAACGCCAATTCCTGGAGTATTTTGTTTTGCTAATAGATCACGTAAATACTCTTGTGCAGAGGGAGTAATCAAAAGGTTTGGAATTTCTTCTGCGACAGCAGTGTTGGTGTTCTCAGTCGACATAACAATAATCCTCAAGCTGATGTCGTTATATTAACCGAAGATGGAGGGTAATAAAAAAAAATCAACCATTTTTGTAGGAATTATATGCAAGATGATTGTTTATTAACTTTTTAATGGCATTATTGCTTAGACACTGATCAATTTAATTCATTTATGCTACATCTACCCTTTGGTCACACTGTGACTCTGATGATTATTACCGTTGCGATTTCTTTATTAGCATTTAGCAATCAAACCGTGATGAACCGTTTGATTTTTTGGCCACCAGCGATGCAACGTGGGCAATTTGACCGCTTTATTACCCATGGTTTTGTACATGCAGATGGGACACATTTACTGTTCAATATGATTACCCTATTTTTCTTCGGTAATATCATTGAAAGCTTTTATCGTGAATTCTTCTACGATATGGGCTTTGTACTGTTTTATTTGGGTGGATTAATTTTTGCTATCTTGCCAAGTTATTTAAAACATAAGAATGATGTCCGTTGGGCGAGTCTGGGCGCTTCAGGAGCAGTCTCGGCCGTTTTATTTGCATATATTTTATTTCAACCGTGGAATTTAATTTTCGTATTCTTTATTCCAGTTCCTGCGATTATTTTCGCTATTTTATATGTGGCTTACAGTATTTGGTCTGGTAAACGTGGAAATACCAATATAAACCATAGTGCTCACTTATGGGGAGCAGCATACGGTGTCATTGTTACCGTTATCCTCGAACCTAAAGTTCTGCCACATTTTCTTAGCCAACTCACAAAACTCCCCTTCTAAACTAAAATATTCACACTCAATCCCTTTTGTAAATAACAAAAGGGATTATTGACAATGTATGCCAAGATACAGAAATTGAATAAAAAAATGCGTCATTCATCTAGTAGAAAAATGAATTGCACATTAAAGTCTAAAATGAATAAACAAAACTTTGGGATGAAGTTATGAAGAAAGCATTATTGTGCCTAAGCGCATTGTTCTGTTTAGGTTTATCAGCGTGTGCTGTACATACACCTCATGGTAGCGTCGTTGTTGATCCAGATCGTACCTATGGTGGTGGCCATGGAGATTTCTGTCCTCCTGGACAGGCTAAAAAAGGTCGCTGCTAAGTTTAATTTTGTCTAAACTCACTTGTTGGGTTTAGACAATTTCCTCCTCCTGCAATCAAATGAAAATCATTACTAATTCAAACACACATTTCATCGAATAATTGCCTAAAACTTCACACTTTTTTACTTCTAGCGATTTCATTTATTAAAATGCCATATAAAATATAAGGAAATCTATTCTCTTCATTTTGATGGGATTTCTTCAATGGATCTAATTCAACGCTGTGCAGTTAAAGAAATCCTGAATCAAGTTCAGAATGCGGATGACTGGGTTATTTTTTTAGAGCATCTCAATCATCATTTTGATGTCCAAGCATCTCAACTTTTAGCAGTTGATCTCGAAGTTCAAGCACTTTCATTTAGTATTCATCACGGTGTCAACCTTGACTCGCATCAACTTGAACAAGCAGCACTCAAGCAAATTCGTCTTGAAATTGACGATGATCCTCGTTTAAAAAAAATGTTATCTGCACCGATGAATGGTTGGATGCATTGCAAAGAGCATTTCCAAGAAGATGAGATCACCCAAACACAAGTTTATCAACAAGTATTAAAACCACTTGATCTAAGATTCTGTTCTGCCATCCAAGTTATTTTTGATCATAAGGTATGTGTCATTCTTTCATTTCTAACCAGTTATGATCGTGGTGCCTTAAGCTGTTCTGAGTTGAAGCCTGTTTATGAAATTTTGCCGATCTTGCAGCAAAAAATTCAGCAATATCGACATCATTTTGAATATTCCACAATGACCCTTTTAGGCTCCCAACTTATTCAAAAGATGAAGCAAGCTATTGCGATCATTAATTTTAACGGTGATATTTTAGAATTTAATGCGGAGGCACAACAATTATTTGAAATAAATCCTCAAATTCAAATAAAACAGCGACGCTTTGTTTTTACTGGTGAGAATCAAACTATTTTCGACCAAAATCTAATCGAATTGGAGCGAAATTATAAAAATAATCCAGATCTAAGTTATGCCGAGCGAACAAAAATTATGATGTTGGATCACCAACTTTTCCTGAGCCTAGATTTACTCTCTCCTGAAAAAGCGCATAAGATTTTTGGTTTGCGACCAGTTTTGTTAGTAACATTCTCAGGCTTAAAACATAGACCCAAATATCAGAAAGAAATTTGCGCAAAACTATTTATGTTTACACCTGTAGAACACAGAATCTGTGAACAACTCCTAGATGGAAAAACGGTCAAAGAAATTGCTATGTCACAAGATATTCAATCAGATACTGTCAAAAAGCATTTACAGTCCATCTTTAAAAAGACCCAAACTCACCGTCAAAGTGAGTTGATCCAATTATTAATGCAATTTCTATAACAGCTCTAGGCAATTTCAGCAGGAAAAGCGATCACTTGATCAATTTTCATCTTATTCATTACAACCATAAGTAAACGATCAATACCCAATGCAATACCGGAGCATTCAGGCATATGAGGTAAAGCAGATAATAGATATTGATCAGTAGGTATCACGGGTAAACCTTGTAAAGCACGTTCTTGATTATCGGCTTCAAATCGTGCTGCTAATACTTCTGCATCCAGAAGTTCGTCATAGGCATTAGCAAGCTCTAAGCCTTCAATATAGACCTCAAAACGAGCTGCAACCCATTCCCCATCTTCATCTTGTTTTACTTTTGCTAATGATGCCATCTCAGGTGGAAAATCTGTCAAAAATACAGGTTTGTCAAAGCCCAAACTTGGCTCTACAAAATGAGAAAATAATAAGTCCATGTAAGCCAAACGATCATCACCCAAATCAAGATTCAGACCGACACGATGTGCGGTGTCCTTAAGTTGTTTTAAGCTGGCTTGTAATGGGTTGATCTCTAAACGATCTTGAAAAGCATGCTTATAGCTCAAAATAATAGGACGAATTTCACCAAAACGATGTGCTAAACAGGTTTCCAATAGATCCGCTGTCTCATGCATTAAGGCTTTCAAATCCATAGCAGGTCGATACCATTCCAACATGGTGAATTCGCTATTGTGTTTACGTCCATGCTCATCATCACGAAAGACTTTACAAATTTGAAAGATTGGGCCACTACCACTCGCCAACAATCGCTTCATCGGGAACTCAGGCGAAGTCTGTAAATATTGAGTATTTAATTTTCCATGAATATGACGCTGTACTTGTACTGACGCCAAATGCACATCTGTGACCCCTGCTTGAGACAAAACTGGGGTTTCAACTTCTAAAACATTTCGTTCAGCAAAAAACTGACGAATTTTATTGTACATCTCTGCACGGGCTTTTATTGCCTCAAGCGAACAAGTCGGTTGATAAGATTTCTTAGTCTGGCTCATGCTTTTGGTCCACCGTGTGCTGCCCATTCACGGCGTAATGGATAATTCTTTCGGAGCAAATCAAACGCTTTTTGTTCAACTTTTCCATCCATGACACAAGCCCTTAATTTTTTATCATCTTCAGCAATATTATAAATTTGGCTAAGATGCTGCTTGAGTACTTCTTTCAAGTCTTGTTGTTCAAAGAATTGCTCAACATGCGGTAATTGGGTTTCGAACTGTTTAGATATTGGATAATCAAATTTATGACAAAATGCCTCATAAATCATCTGTGTACCACGGGCCTTACCTTCAAGACTATAACCCGCAATATGCGGTGTTGCTAAAGCCAACATATCTAGTAACTGTTGCGAAATTTCAGGTTCAAACTCAAATACATCTAACACAACTTTTCGATTATTCCTTTGGATATCTGTCATTAAAGCTGCTTCTTGAATCACTGGACCACGCGCGCTATTAATCAGTATCGCGGATTCTTTCATTTGAGCAAACGTTGCTTCATTAAATAAATGTTGTGTTGGATGATCACCAGTTGACGTTAACGGTACATGAATGGATATGGCATCAGCACGTGCTAGTAACGCATCAAACGATACATTTTCAATACCATCTAGCTGTACAAAAGGATCATAGCCAATCACTGTCCAACCTAATAATTGGGCCATTTTTGCAAGTCGACGACCAACATTACCTAAGCCAACAATCGCTAAAGTAAATTCATGATTTCTTTCTAATAATTTAATGTCTAGGTGCAGCAACGCAGTAATCACATATTCTGCGACTGCTTGAGCATTGCAACCCGCTGCGTTCGTCCACGTGATGTTTTGTTGTTCTAGCGCTTGAATATCGAGATGATCTGTTCCAATCGTTGCACTACCGACAAACTGAATTGTAGTCTGGTCAATTAGGGCATGATTAACTTTAGTAACCGATCTAACCAATAAAGCATCAGCATTTTGAACATCTGCATGAGTCAATGTTCGCCCCGCTCGATGTTGTATTTCTGCAAATTCCGCAAAGAAATAATCGGTAAAAGCCAAATTTTCATCTGCGATAATTTTCATGCAGGATATTCCATCTGTTGATCTAGGCTTATTATCCTTAGCATCAGTCA
Organism: Acinetobacter sp. GWC1_38_13; assembly: GCF_001767535.1. Taxonomy (NCBI): domain Bacteria; kingdom Pseudomonadati; phylum Pseudomonadota; class Gammaproteobacteria; order Moraxellales; family Moraxellaceae; genus Acinetobacter; species Acinetobacter sp. GWC1_38_13. The sequence continues at coordinate 10,228 of NZ_MELG01000061.1, forward strand.
AATTGACAAATTAAATCTCAACGTTTCCAATAAAATGGCGAGAAACATTACAACTTTGCAGAGATCATGCGACTTATTGCCAATCCTCAGAAGCAGTTTTACTTTTATAATGGCGACATATTTTATCTCTTAAAGTTCTGTTATGACGCCTTACTCTCCCTACAAAGGCAAAAATGGTATCAAGCGTATTTTGAATGCAACGGGTTATTCTCTCGCTGGGTTTAAAGCCGCATTCAGCCATGAAGCCGCTTTTAGACAAATTTTATTACTCAATCTTGTTTTAATTCCAACTAGCTTTTTTGTTCATGTTTCTGCCCTTGAACAAGCATTGATGGTCGCTGTTTGCTTACTTGCTATTATTGTAGAGTTATTTAATTCTGCAATTGAAGCTGTGGTTGATCGCATATCGTTGGAGATACATCAGCTCTCAAAAAATGCCAAAGATATGGGCAGTGCTGCTCAATTTATATCTCTTGGAATCATTTTTTCAACATGGATGATTATCCTGTTAAAGTGATTTGTAAATAAGAAATGCTTTTGCATTTCTTTTTTTTTCAATATACATAGGGTCTGTTGACATTTACTGTTCATAATTAAACCTATAAAGGTAGCCATAAAAATATACAGGCTAAGGCAACAGCACTTTGATAATTTCTTTTGAGCTTGTCATATCGAGTAGCTATCCCTCTAAATTGTTTTAATCTACAAAACATATTTTCAACTAAATGCCTGATTTTATATAAATACCAGTCCATATGATCATTGTTCGATTGGCTATTTATTTTCTTTGGTATATTCGCTTTTGTTCCTGTTTTTCTGATCTGCTCACGCAGTGGTTCTGAATCATAGCCTTTATCTGCGCATACCACTTCTGTCTCTTTTAAATCTAATGTTGCTATTAAATCAGGTGCAACTTTGATGTCATGTGTAGTGCCATCGGTAATCATGAAATCAATAGGATTGCCATGTGAATCAACAATCAAATGTATTTTTGAGGAGTTTCCTCCTACACTTTTAGAAATGGATTGATTCGCTATACCGGCAGAATGTTGATGAGCACGTACGTGAGAGCCATCAATAAAAATCCACTCCATATCGGGGCATGATGCTAATAATTTGAATAATCTAAGCAACTTACCGCTGCTTGACCAACGATTAAAACGTTTGAAAATAGAGTTTGATTGACCGAAATAGGAAGGAATATCTCGCCACGGACAGCCTGTTCTAATTCTATAGAGAATAGCTTCAATAAAATTACGTAAATTTGAGTTGTGATGAATAGATAAATTACGCAAAATAGTTTTCAACTTTTGCCAGTGTTGATCTGTCAGCATGGTACGAGGCATAGCGAATAGTAAAATTGGGTTTGGCGATTTGATTTTACTACT
>NZ_MELG01000062.1:0-10530 GCF_001767535.1 Acinetobacter sp. GWC1_38_13
ATATGATTTCTAGTCTGAGTACAGAACCTGAACCAAACCAAGAACTCATTCACTATGCATTTCGCTATTTGGTCTACAGTCATAGTCAGTTGAGCTATGTTTCAGCACTGGGTCATCAACGTGTGCAAATTCAAGATCAAAATATTTTGAAGCTATTAGACCAGAGTGAAATATTGCTTAATCAAACATTGATCGAAAGGCAAGCGCTTCCAGAAAAGCACATCCAAGAGATGTTTAGCGAAATTGATCGTTTAAATTCAATAGCTCAAGTCTCAGAACAACAGCAACTATTGTTAAAACAAATAACGCTATTGCTTGAGACTCTGCCCGAATTGGTGATGTTAAAAAATAAACTACTTGAACTAGAAATTAAGTAGCGCGTTTAGCTCAACGCTATTTAATGAATGCCTTGTTGCAGCCTTGTTTGCATATATTGCTTAAGTACCATTCGAGGTATGCCAAACCAAAAAGCTATCAAGGCAAAACTCGTCAATACAAATGCCCAAATATGAAAATAGGTATATAGCAGACGAACCACCTCAATAATTGAGAAGAAGCTCACCATCATCAATATTGAAACCGCAGCAGCAACCGTTCCTTTCGATACTTCGGAAGACATCAATGCAAAACGATAAATCACTGAAAAGCTAATTCCCTCACCAAAACTAATTAAGGTCATACCGATCAGCAAACAAGGCACTAAATAGGTTTGCCAAATCACACCGAGCATCAAAAATAAAGTACCTACTAGCATAATCGGCAAACCCATTAAAATGGTTTTACCAAGTGCGTAACGATCCATAATTTTGATCAGAACGATATTGCCTGCAATCAAACCAAAAAACACAGGAAACTGCGCCAAGCCATATTGCACACTACTCAGCTTTAACTCATCCACGAGAATAATCGGTGACAAAGCAATCCACAGCATCAGTGGCATTCCTACAATCGGTAATGCAACACTTAAACCTAAAAACTGGCGATTACTAAATACTTGTTTGAAATCATCCCAAATATAACGAAAGGGTTGTTTCGCTTGTTTACGACTTTCTTGCGAGGCTGGCATAAATTTATTTAAGCCGAACCAACTGAGAAAAGAAATAAAAGCAATCGCCACAAAGCCCCAGTGCCATGACACATAATCAATCAGGAACGCGCCTAATACAGGTCCAAGCAAAGGCGCAAGCAAGGAGATATTTGCCATCAATGCCATGACTTTAATCGCATCACGCTCTTCAAAAGTTTCTTGAATTGCCGCATATCCAACGGCTGATATCACACTTAAACCAATACCCTGCAAGAAGCGCAAGGTCAGGAATTGTTGAATATTATGGGTCAATAAAATCAACAAACAGCAAATCGTAAAAAAAGCTACACCGGCCAATAAGACTTTCTTACGTCCAAGCCGATCTGAAAGTGGTCCCAGTAACCAAGCGACACTAGCACCACCCAATAAGTAAAATGACATTGAAGATGGTGCCCAAGTTGCGCTAACTGCAAATTGCTCTGTGATCGCCAACATCGCTGGCTGAATCAAGTCATTACCGATATAAACTGAAAACTCAAATAGCACTAAAGCCAATGGAAACATGAGCGTTATACGGTTTAACGTCATGCTTTGATTATTCGTCATCATGTTTTATTCACAAAAATAACCAATTCGTGTGCCGTCTATTTCTCTGAAAAAAAGAAAATAGATTCCGCACCACATCATTTTATGGTTTTGATTTAAATTAAATTTTGATTTCCATGCAGTGAGAGCGCATGTAAAAGTGTGAAAACACCGTATTCACAAGGTGTATTAAGAAAACAATTTATTTACGTGAGATTGGTAAAAAGTTTTACCCATTGGAAAAATTTCCAAGCGCAACTTTAGCACTTTTTAAAAATGACCGCAATTTAAGCAAAGCAAATCAATTGTGTGGATATGTGAATAACCAAAAAGTTATCCACAATTCTGCTCAACTTTCACACGACCTAAAAAGATAACTCACCATTTAAGGACATAGCTCAAACTGGAAAGTCTTGGTATTCCCTCCTCGAGCACATTGATAGCTTTGTTTTTTATTCACCACTTTCCAAGTCTCTTGATCACGTTTTAACTGATATTCAGTGCGAATAGCCGCTACCGAATCATCTAACTGCGCTTGCTCTACGGTAATCTCAGCATCTGTAGGATTTTCAGCACGATTAAATTGCTGATCAATTTTGAGATTGGTTTCATCATGAAACAAATTGGGTTGGTCAAGTAGTACTGCATGCATCGCTGTACTTTTTTGCACAGCAGCTTGTTGTTGCGACTGAGCAATCGGTTGATTACATGCAGTCAAAAAAATTCCACATCCTAAAATGATCCAAAGTTTATGCATTTTGTAGTCTTCCGATTTGCATTATTCTTTTATGCTACTATGCAAAAATGAACTGTCGAATAACAAAATGTATGCGACATATGAGAGATTTGTTGTATTTATCTATGCTTTGATAACAATTGTGATCCTCAAAATAAAACAAACCCATAACATCAATATCAGAAATTTTTAGGCATACACACATGTCAGATTTAGCAAAAAAGTTAACTCTAATTTTAATCATAAGCAGTTCAGTAATTGCTTGTTCAAAAAAGGAAGAAGCGCCTGCAGGTGAAGCTGCAATAGCCACTGAAAGTGTTGCCGCAGCGCAAGATACATCTCAAAGTCAGATTGCAAAAAATCCTGAGCAATTGCTCAGTGATCAGCAAAGCACCCTAGAACAAAGTCGACAATTAGTAAAAACAGCTCAACTGCAATTTGAAGTCAAAGATGTTCAAAAAACGACGGCTATACTTGAACAGCAACTCCTCAAACAAAATGGCTATATCGAAGAAAAACAAGTGAATTATCAGGTTAGTGATAGTTCGCAGCGCGAACGTCTCGATGGTCATATAGATGTTTATGAAAAAATCATCCCTACCGTACAACTTACGATTCGTGTTCCAAATGAACAAGTTACTGCCTTTTTGAATAGCCTGTTGCCTTTGATGTTGAACTTTAATAATCAAAGCTATGAAGCTAAGCGATATGAACTGAAACTGTTAGAAGAAAAACTTAATACTGCAAATCAAAGCCCTAGCACATCGAATACTGTCAATAATCAACTTCAACAATTGACTCAACTTGAAGTCAAAGATCGATTGGCTTACAGCACAATACGCATCGAATATTTTCAACAAGCACAAGTTCGCAAAACTCAAGATTTAAACATTCATCGTATTGCACATCTCGATAGCGAACCTTTAATGACTCGGATAGCCGATGCATTCAAAATTGGGCTTTCTTATTTTAAAGAAACTATTTTGTGGTTGATCCAATTCTGGGCATTTTTCCTTATAATTGTTGCAGTTTGGTTTATTCGTAAAGCCTATAAATCTAGAAAACAAAGCAGCTAATTGTTGATTTTTGATCAATAGTATTTTGCTTATTTGCGCATTTTTACTCATCAATAGATTCTCTAAAATGCACTCAAGTTTTAGAAATCTATTTTTGAGTTTCATTTTATGAGCAATATTTTAATTATTAATGGCGCGAAACAATTCGCTCACTCAAATGGTGAATTGAATGACACCCTGACTGACTTTTCAGAATCATATTTAAAAGCTTTAGGTCATACTGTACAAGTGACACGTACCGACAGTGACTATGACATCCAAGCAGAAATTGAAAAATATTTATGGGCAGATGTGGTGATCTATCAAATGCCAGGTTGGTGGATGGGTGCGCCATGGACGATGAAAAAATATATTGATGATGTTTTTACGATTGGTCATGGTTCACTCTATGCAAGCGATGGACGTAGCCGTTCTGATGCTTCTAAAAAGTATGGTTCAGGTGGCTTGATTCAAGGTAAAAGATACATGTTGTCGCTCACATGGAATGCACCAATGGAAGCCTTCACTGATCCTGATCAATTCTTTCACGGCGTGGGTGTAGATGGCGTGTATTTACCTTTTCATAAAGCCAATCAGTTCTTGGGTATGGAATCATTACCTACATTTATCGTGAATGATGTAATCAAAATGCCTGATGTCCCAAGCTACATCGAAGCTTATAAAGCACATTTAGATCAGCTTTTTGCGACTGCACATTAAGAGAGAAATACTATGTTGACAATTATTGCAGAAATTCAGACACATGCAGGTGCAGAACACCGCCAAGCAGTGCTAGATGCTTTCCAAAAAATCATTCCAACTGTATTGGCAGAAGAAGGTTGTCAAGGTTATGCCCCATTGATTGATCATCTACCAGCGATTGCGATGCAGACGCAAGATGAAAATAGCATTGTGATGTTAGAACAATGGGAAAGTACCGCTCATCTTGAAGCACATATGCAAACGGCACATATGCTGAAGCATTTTGAAGCGACCAAAGCGCATGTGGCTAATGTCAAAGTGCGTATTTTGGAAAATGGGATTTAGAACAAAGATTGGTTATTTATCAAATCCTCATAAAATATATGATACTCGGTAATGTCATCTGCAACCTGCGTGATTTCAAGAAGATACTGTTTCTGCAATAAATTTTAATTAATACAAGAAGTGAACAGGTTTTGCAGATGACAATGCCTTTGGTTACTTTGGGCAAAACCAAAGTAACTCCAGCCGAAGGCTAATCTTGAATATGAATGAGAATACAATACGACTCCGTCAAGACAAAGAAAAATATAAACAAATGATTTTACTGATAATAATACTGCTTCAAATGTCGGCTATACTCCGTTAAATAACGCTCTAAGCCCTCTCGACGATCAGCTTTTTGCATTTCTTTAGCAGCTAATTGTTCAATCTTACTTTCCAATAATTTGAGAATCGCTGCTTGTTCCACTTCAGGTAGTTGGGCTTTTTCTTTCTGCTGTTTTTTAATTTCCAAATAATCTTCTGCCCAATGACGTAATGGATCATGCTCAGAGACTTGTGCAAATAAATCGGTAATCAATAATTCAGGCATGACTTCTTGAGTTGCTAACTCTGCCGACATCAAACCACGAATCGAATAAAATACTTTCTTATAAGTAAAATTATCCGCAGTTTGCATCACTTTCATACCGCCTTTCGCCAGCGATAAGTAGTGGTGATATAGCGCACTATAGTCGATTCGCTCAAGCAATCCATCGCGAAAGCTTTGCCATTCTGGAAAAGCATTAAAATAAACAATATGTGCTCTGACCCATTCCAATACCGTTGGGTTACTTTTTGCCAATAAGCCAAACATTTTGTCGAGATCATAAGAAACGAAATCAAAATCACCGTCCATGATTTCGATTAGATCACGGTACTTTTTATAATCAAAATATTGCTCTTTACTCGGTAAATGAAAACCGCGTACATCATAGTCGCTGTCAGGGCTGGCCATACCCCATAAACGACTACCACTTTCGATATAAAATAATGGAATGTCTTGGCGCTGTTCGAATAGTCTTTCGATTTCGTGATGGATGTTCATGTTAATTTTACTTCTATTTAAAAAAGTGCACTTACGAAAATACACTTTTTATTTAGCTTTTAATAAATTTGCATAACCTTAATAATTCTTAAGCTTACCTAACCTTTAAGATTATTAAGAATCGTATTATCGGGATTCGTCTGTTGATACCCTCCACCATTATCAACTGTACGATCATAAGCGGTATTTCCGTCACCATCTCGCCAATATCCATCAACTTGAGTACCAGATGATGTTGTATACCCTTCTACATGGTGCGGGTTTACAAAATGTGTATTATCTACATTGTTCCCTTCTACAGCTATATCCGAAGAAGGCGGAATATCAGTAGAATCACCAACGATATTAGTAACACCTGCGACCTCTAGAACCCCAACAGATAAAATAGCTGCTCCACCAATGATTGCAACCTCTTTCAGTGCTGATTTAGCTTTATCCATATCTTCATTGATAACAGCCTCAAAAACATCACCAACTTTATTGGCAGTCACAACAACTCCCCCAACCACACCTTTTGCTGTTGTTACAACAGTATTCCCTAATTGAGAAAGTCCTTGATCTCGCATTTGAGGATTATCATCTAATAAACCTTCAGTTGTCTTGCCAACTCCTGCAGATAGATGATTAAGAATTTTACCTGTTTGATGTGTTGATTCTTTAGCCAAAACCCCTACTTGTTTGAGTGATTCTGCACCTGTTATATCTGAAATAACACCACATGCACCGTTAATGGCTTCACCAGTTAATTTAGCAGTGCCTTCCACAATTTCTCCAAATCCTTTAAAGAATTTTGAAATACTCATATTTTATTATCCTCAATTAATTTTATAATTTATTAAAGAATTAAAAAATTTAATTCAATTAATATTTTACCCTGCAAAATTTTTTTTATAAATTTTTATATAAGAAAAACCGCAATATACAATTAAATATATTGCGGTTTTTTGATTTAAACATCAATTAATTATATAGCTTCTTAAAGATCAAATAACTTCCCTGGGTTCATAATCCCATTCGGATCAAATGCCAATTTCAATGCTTTCATATATTCAATTTCTTCAGGCGAACGTGAATATTCCAAATACGGTTTCTTGGTCATTCCCACACCATGTTCGGCAGAGATCGAACCATCATATTTTTTCACAGTCTCAAACACATATTTATTCACCACCTGACACTTCGCAAAGAATTCGTCTTTAGTTAGGTTTTCAGGTTTTAAAATATTTAAATGCAAGTTACCGTCACCAATATGACCGAACCAGCAGATTTCAAAGTCTGGATAGTTTTGTGAAACGATCGCATCAATTTCTGAGATAAACGCAGGGACATGCGAAATTAACACTGAAATATCATTCTTATAAGGAATATACGGTGCAATCGATTCCGAAATATCTTCACGTAAACGCCATAAGCTCTGTGCTTGTTCTAAGCTTTGACTCATTACGCCATCAATCACCCAACCTTGTTCCATACAATGCTCAAAAATCTGCATTGCTTTGTCCATAATCGGCTCATACGGCGCTTCAAATTCAAGTAATACATAGAATGGGCAAGTTGTTTCAAATGGACGTTGTACATGACCACGATCCAACACTTTTTGCATTGCCACTTCACCAAAGAACTCGAATGCGGTTAAGTCGATTTCTTTTTGGAAAGCATGTAATACAGGCATCACCGCTTCAAAGTCAGGCGTACCCAATACCATGACTTGTAGGTTTTGTGGTTGACGCTCAAGTTTAATCTCAGCCTCTGTCACCAAACCTAATGTGCCTTCTCCACCGATAAACAAATGCTGCAACGCATAACCCGTCGCATTTTTAATCATGCCTTTGTTCAAACGTAAAATGTCACCTTTACCCGTAACAACCGTTAAACCAAGCACCCAGTTACGTGTCATGCCGTATTTGATAACTTTAATACCGCCTGCATTGGTTCCGATATTTCCACCAATTTGACTAGAACCTGTCGATGCAAAATCAACTGGGTAATACATGCCTTGTTGTTCGGCATAATTTTGCAATTGCTCAGTCACCACGCCTGCTTGAACACGAACCATACGATCCGCTGGCAAGAATTCCAAGATTTGATTCATCTTGTCAAAGCTAATCACGATCTCGCCATTGTTCGCTACCGCACCAGCAGATAAACCTGTGCGACCACCTGATGGCGTGATTGCCACTTTAAAACGGTTCGCCAGTTTTACAATCTCTTGAACTTGTTCAGTGCTTGATGGAAAAACGATGACTGATGGGTTCGGATCAAAGTGTTTAGTATGATCTCGTCCCCAATTTTCCAAGCTATCGGCATCAGTTTTAATACGGTTTTCACCCACGATTGCCGTTAAGAGGGTCAATAACTCGGGTGTTAAAGCGACTGGAGCATTCATCGTTTTCAGGCCTAGTAAGAAAGAGATATAGGACTTCTGGATGATCCTGAGTGTATTTCAAGGGCTTGAAAACAAAGGATTCAAAACATCCAAAATATAGAAACGCTAGCGAACTATCAAACTGTCTACACAACGAGTTCGAGCTTCGTATTCCTTTATTTTACATGTAAGCAAGCGAGGGATAAAGCACAGGATAAACATCTCGTCATAACAAAATGTGTATATGAACTAAAATTCATTCGAAACTGAAAAAATCTCAACAATTATGCTGAGCTAATTTTAAACGAAATATCTATAACACAAAGCTCTATGCTATGATACCGCAACTAAATTTTGGCCTTTGTAGCGGAGCCGTAATGAGCCAACATCTATCACTACCTAAAGACAAAATCCGTTTCCTTTTGCTTGAAGGTGTGCATCAAAATGCCATCGATACATTAAACGCTGCGGGTTATACCAACATCGATTACCACAAAACTGCGCTTGAAGGCGAAGCTTTGAAAGAAGCGATTAAAGATGCGCACTTTATTGGTATTCGTTCGCGTACTCAATTGACTGAAGAAATCTTTGAAGCAGCGAATAAATTGATTGCGGTAGGTTGTTTCTGTATTGGTACTAACCAAGTTGATTTAAAAGCAGCAATGTCTCGTGGTATTCCTGTTTTCAACGCACCGTATTCGAATACGCGTTCTGTAGCAGAATTGGTTCTTGCTGAAGCAATTTTATTACTTCGTCGTGTACCTGAAAAATCAAAAGATACGCATGCAGGTGGTTGGAACAAATCGGCTGTTGGTTCATACGAAACTCGTGGTAAAACATTAGGTATCGTAGGTTACGGTTCTATCGGCTCTCAACTTTCAGTTTTAGCTGAAAGCTTAGGTATGAAAGTTTGCTATTATGATGCGGTAACTAAATTACCGTTAGGTAATGCACGCCAAGTCGGTTCTTTGGATGAGCTTTTAGAAACTGCTGATGTGGTTTCTTTGCACGTTCCTGATGTTCCTTCTACGCGTAACTTCTTCAAGAAAGAACAGTTTGCGAAAATGAAGCCTGGTTCAATCTTCATCAATGCTGCACGTGGTACATGTGTAATTATCGAAGATTTAGCTGATGCGATTAAATCTGGTCACATCGCTGGTGCTGCAGTAGACGTATTCCCGAAAGAGCCAAAAGCAAATGGTGAAGAATTCCAATCCCCACTTCGCGGCTTAGACAACGTGATTTTAACACCGCACGTGGGTGGTTCTACGATGGAAGCGCAAGCAAACATCGGTTTAGAAGTTGCTGAAAAATTCGTTGCGTATTCAGATAAAGGTATGACACTTTCTGCGGTGAACTTCCCAGAAATCGCATTACCACTTTCTGATGGTCAACATCGTTTACTTCACATCCACAAAAACGTTCCTGGTGTATTGTCTAAGATCAATACATTGTTCGCTGAACAAGGAATCAATATCTCTGGTCAATCTTTAATGACTAAAGGTGATATCGGTTACTTGGTAATGGATGTTGATGCTTCTGCATCTCAAGAAGCTTTGGATACTCTACATAATGTAGAAGGTACAATCCGAGTACGTGTATTGTTCTAATTTAGACAATTCACTCAAAAGCCACGGCACTTGCTGTGGCTTTTTTATTGGTGATTGAATTATTATGTGAATATTAAACCAATTGTTCTAATAATAAGTGTCCCAATGCTAAAAACACCTGTGCACGCACTCCTCCTCTTAATGATCGCCATGTTATGTGTACAAGGTAGCGGTTCTTTAGCCAAAATTTTATTTCAAAGTTTTCCTGTATTGACTGTATCCGCAATGCGCCTATGTTTTGGTGCGATTATTTTGGCGGTTATTTTTAAAATTTGGACCATCAACTTTACAGTTGTTCGTTGGAAAGCCATTCTCAGCTACGGCATGGCACTAGCAGGAATGAATGCCCTCTTTTATTTATCACTGGAGCGCTTACCTCTAGGCTTGGCTGTTGCTTTTGAATTTATTGGACCTTTGAGCGTAGCACTTTATCATGCTCGCCAAAAATACGATTTCATTTGGGTGGGATGTGCCATTTTAGGCTTGATTCTACTTTTTCCGCTACAACAAGCCCAGCAAGGAATAGATCTAGTCGGTGTCTTTTTTGCTGTCAGTGCGGGTGCCTGTTGGGCACTTTATATTATTGCAGGGCAGAAGCCTTCTGGCATTTCAGGCAATCATACTGTCTGTTTGGGAATGAGCATCGGCATGCTGTGTTTATTACCTTTTGCCATCTTTTCAGGGGCACTTGACCGTGTCGTTGAATTGCCAAATATCTACTATTTTATTGGACTGGCAATCTTAGCAAGTGCATTGCCCTTTACTTTAGAAATGATCGCATTAAGAAGCCTAACTCCTTTAAGTTTTGGAACACTCATGAGTCTTGAACCTGCCGTAGCTGCATTATCAGGATTTATTTTTCTGGGTGAGACTTTATTGTGGAATCAATGGCTTGCGCTTGGCACGATTATCATCGCATCGATCGGTTGTACATTTACCACTCAACATGCTCGACAGCAAAAAGTGAATAAATAAAATGAAAGCGTTCCATCACGATGTACTGTCTTCATCTTATAATCAAACCACCTATCTTGTAGGTATTTTTTACTTTGCTTTTGTAGATCTTCCATGAAAAATATCC
>NZ_MELG01000062.1:10537-26926 GCF_001767535.1 Acinetobacter sp. GWC1_38_13
CGCGGTGCTGTACATGGTTCTTTCCATGGTGTCTTATCAAATCAGCGCTTCGTTCGCCAAACAACTTATTGCAACACTTGATCCACTGACCGTCACGATTCTACGACTCTGCTTTGCAACGATTTTGGTTGCGATCATGTTCCGCTCATGGAAAGTATTATCTAAGCTAAAGTATTTAAAATGGCGTGATTTATTACTTTATAGTGCATCCTTAGGTTGTATGAATATTTTGTTCTATACATCTTTAGGCAAACTGCCTCAAGGGATTGCTGTAGGCCTAGAATTCATCGGTCCTTTAGGATTAGCATTACTATCAATCAAACAGCGCAGTGATTATATTTGGGTGGTTTTTGCTATCTTAGGAATCGCATTAATGGTTCCTTGGCACGATGCGAACTTGGAAAATTTCTCCTATTTTGGAGCTGCTTGCGCTTTAAGTGCTGGACTCTTTTGGGCCTTGTATATTTATTTTGGGCATCGCGTGGTACAACAAAATATTGGGATGCATGCGCTTACTATTGCGATTGGTTTGTCTGCACTGACCTTATTACCCTTCGGACTTTGGAACAACACGCCTGCCTTAATCGATACGCAATATTGGGGCAAAGCCCTAGTGATTGCAGTATTAGCCACCGCCATTCCCTATGCGCTTGATTTGATGGCATTGAAACGGTTAAGCAAACTCAGTTATGGAACACTGACGAGTCTTGCACCTGCTTTAGCAGCATTAGCAGGACTCTTCATACTGCATGAGCAAATTAGTTTGATTCAATGGATCGCTCTTCTTTGTATCATGATCGCATCAATTGGAGTGACCTTACGTGGTGAAAAATCACAACCACAGTAAGATCACTTCTTATACTTTAAATAGAGAAAAATTAGGCATCTGAACGTTTATATTTTTTATATTCAGCTAGATATTTCTTACCTAATTTTTCCTTCTCACTATCTGCCAAAATTTTTCCTGCTTGTTGGAAAAACTTATGTTCCTCTTCTTTTAAATGATGATGCACCTTTTCACTTAATTGTTTTGCTGTCGCTAACCAACTTGGATTACTCATGTCGGTTTCTTCTAATTTTTCTACCAATTCATCCATTTCATGATGTTCAGCCAATGCATGCCGAGTAATATCTAAACCCACATCATCAAACATCAATGGAATATACAAATAACGATCTTCAGCAACTGAGTGAGCATATAATTCATTTTTGAGCAAATCAAAAAGTTCTTTTCGCTCATCACTCGATCCACTGGTAGTAATTAATTGATTCGCTAAATTACGTTGCTGTTCATGGCTTTCTCGAAGTGCTTCAAATATATTCATTTTTACCTCTAAGATTGGCGAACAACCACAGTACGAGATCGTGAGCATCTTGTTACTGCGGTTTTTGGCTAAACATCCATCTTAGAAAGTGTTGATTTTTTAGACAGCATTATTTAGGTATGTTTTTGTTGTGAAACTTTATCTATTGGTTCAAACAGTAACTATCATTTGATAACCCAATCGACAAATCAAAATACTCACCAAAATTAAAAACAATATTCGAATAAATCCGCTTCCATATTTTAAAGCAAGGCGTACACCCAACAATGAACCAGCAATATTTGCTAGTGCCATCATTAAACCCAATGCAAATAACACATGACCTGTTGGTATAAAGAAGCTTAATGCCGCCAGATTCGTCATGAAATTGCCAATTTTGGATAGTGCAGAAGCATGCAAGAAATCAACTTGCAAAAAACGAATGAAAAAGAAAATAAAGAAGCTGCCTGTTCCAGGTCCAAAGATTCCATCATAAAAACCAATTGCTAAACTACCGACCGCAGCAAAGATCAACAGTTTAGGAGTAATACGTTGATCCACATGAACTTGCCCAAACTGCTTTTTCATAAATGTATAAATCGCAATCACGACCAGCATGACCAATACAAAAGGTCTTAGAATATGAGTGGGGATCATGGAGACACAAGCAGCTCCAGCGAAAGAACTTATGAATGCAAAAATGGCAATCACAAGTAAAAGTTTCCAGTTTAATTTGACCCGCCTAGCAAAAGAAAATGCCGCCGATACAGTACCACAAATTGAAGCAAGCTTATTGGTACCAAATATTGTTGCAGGTGAGGTATTTGGTAGTGCCCCCATTAGGGCAGGGATTTGTATGAGTCCACCGCCACCTACTGCTGCATCAATTGTTCCAGCACAAAAAGCAAAAAAGATTAAACTCAGAATGAGTTCCCACTCCATGAGTTATATACTTATAAATTCAATAAACGTTTTGGCACTAATCGTTTTTTATCTGTAATTTCAGCTAAGCCCAAACAACGATCACCATTAAACACTAATACTTCCGTTGCCGCTTCGTGATCAATATTACTTTCTTGCCCATTACCAAAATATTTTTCGCGTCCCTCAGGGAGCTGTACACGAGGGAAATGTTCAACGGGTGCATAGACAGGTAGCAATAAAGCATCCCGTTGTTCAAGTGACAAACTTTCCAAATATTCAATGGTATAGTTTGGATTAATCTCAAAATGCCCTGTTTGAACACGGTGTAATTTTGTCAAATGTCCGCCACAGCCCAAAGCCTCACCAATATCCTCCCCCAACACACGGATATAAGTTCCTTTAGAACACGTCACGTCTAAGGTCAAACTGTCTTCTGTAAAACTTAAAAGCTTGAGTTCATAAATAGTGACTGGACGCGCTTCACGCTCAATTTCAATTCCTTGGCGCGCTAACTCATACAAAGGGCGACCTTCTCGTTTCAGTGCCGAATACATCGGTGGCACTTGCTTGATATCACCACGAAACTGTTCTAGAACCTGTTCAATATTAGCTTCAGTTAATGCGAGCACATCTCTTTGTTGAAGAATTTCCCCTTCAACATCACCGGTAGCAGTTGTTTGTCCAAGTTTTACTGTTGTTTGATAACGCTTGGTAGAATCCAATAAATAATGCGAAAACTTGGTTGCCTCCCCTAAGCAAATCGGTAATAAACCTGTTGCAAGCGGATCTAAAGCACCTGTATGTCCTGCTTTCTGTGCATTAAAAAGTCGACGTACTTTTTGCAATGCCGAATTAGAACTTAAACCCAAGGGCTTATTAAGCAAAAAAACACCACTCAGATGGCGATAAGAACTTTTTTTCATAAATGAAAAGTCAAAGTATAAAACGGTATTTTATCAAAACTATTCATCGGATTTTTAAAAATTAAACGCTTAAAAAAACAACACTTATGATAAATTTATATTAGTTTCCGAAATTAAAAGCAAATGGATTATGCTTAATGAATAAAAATGGAAAAAAAATAGCATTATTATGTAGCTTATTGATCATTTCAGCAGTCACGCTGAGTGTATTGTATTGGTTATATCCTCGAGATCAGCAGTCACGGTTCAAATCAACTGCTCAATCCAGCGGCACCTCCAATTCAGCAGAACATTCTGAAAATTTAGGGCAGGCACAAGCACTTGATGCAACATTCAACAGCACAAGCCAGCTCGATACTGAAATCAACTGCAAACTACAGTTTAATGCATCACAAAAATTAGTGGTGAATGAGCTGACCCGAGACTGCTTTGAATATTTCATTTCCCAATATGGCGAACGAAATATTGATGAAATCCGTCAGAGTTTTCAGCGCTATATTGCCAGAGGTTTTCAGGCATCGGAGCAGCAGCAGATTTTAGCCTTGTGGTCACGCTATGTGGATTATCGCCAAGAGCTAAGTAAGTTACAGGTGCAACAGCCTGCTCAGGAAAGCTATCAATATTTCCAGACTGTTTTTAATGCCATGCATGATTTAAAACAACGTTTCTTTTCAAACCCTGAAATAGAAGGCTTATTTGGCACTGAGGATATTTATCAGCAATACACCATCGACCGCATGAAAATCTTAGAAAACACCAAACTCGATGCCGCAAATCGTGCCAAATTATTAAAACAACGCTTCGACCAACTGCCGCAAGACTGGCAGGAAAATCTCAAAGAACTTTCCAAACTTGAAGACTTGCGTGCCTTAACCGCTGAAATAAAAGCTAAAAATGGTACAGCGCAAGAACTGCGTGACATGCGTGTCAACCTCGTTGGCGAAGCTGCAACGCAACGTCTCGAGCAACTTGATGTGCAACGAGCTGATTGGAAACAACGTGTTGAGCATTATTTAAGTGAGCGCAAAACCATTGCTGACAGCACAATGAGTGCGTCAGCCAAGGATCAGGCCATTCAACAACTCAAACAACAACAGTTCCAGTCTCCACAGGAACAGCAACGTCTACAAACATTTGAAACGGTTCATGACCAAGGAGGCCCCTTACCTTTTAGCAACTAGGAACACGTAATACAAGACATTGAAATAACGCGATTTAGCACGGATGCAATGTCAGTTCGCAAGAACATGAAGACCCTGATGAAAAACAAAAATTGAGAGTAATATCATGCAAAAACTAATCCGCTGTCTTGCACTATCCATGATAGCAATGGGCGTATCAACAAGCTACGCATCAAACGCAACACAAGTTACAGGTACGGCCTACTCTACTTATGCTAAAACCAAATACCCAATGGTTTTTGTACATGGAGTAGCAGGATTTTCACGCGCAGGAAGTGATCCTTTAGGCGTTGATTATTGGCATCAAATTCTACCCGACCTTGCCCGTAATGGTGCAAATGTCTGGGCGACACGTCTTTCTCCTTTTAACTCTACTGAGGTTCGTGGTGAACAACTAGCGCAACAAGTTGAAGAAATTATTGCGATTACTGGACAACCTAAAGTTAATTTAATTGGTCATAGCCAAGGCGGTCCAACGATCCGCTACGTTGCTGGCATTATGCCGAATAAAGTTGCCTCATTAACCAGTGTAAGCGGAACACATAAAGGTTCACCCGTTGCCAGTTTGATTATGAACGTAGATGGAACTGCATTAGGTAGTGCTGGCGATGCAGTAGTCAATTTCTTTTCAGGCGCAATTACATGGGCACAAGGACTTGATCCAAAAAGCTATCCTCATGATGCTTTAGCCGCTGGGCGTAGTATTTCGGTTGAGGGATCAACAGCATTTAACACCCGATTCCCAATGGGCGTACCAACCACAGCCTGTGGTGAAGGCGCTTATCAGGATAAAGGCATTTATATGTATTCATTCTCTGGGACACAGGCACTGACCAACATCCTTGACCCACTTGATCCTTTATTTGCGGGTACCAGCCTGATTGTTGACCTCAAGGGTGACAATGATGGTATGGTCAGCCGTTGTAGCGCTAAGTTTGGACGTACGATCAGAGATGATCTCCCTTGGAATCATGCAGATGAAGTGAATCAGGTTTTAGGTTTGAAATCACTGTTTGCACCTGATCCAATTGATATTTATCGTCAACATGCCAATCGCCTGAAATTGCAGGGACTTTAAAACAGGCATAAAAAAATGCGCCATCTGGCGCATTTTTTTGCTTTACAACAAAGTTAAAATTAACCTTGTTTACGAGCTGGTAACTTTTCACGAATACGTGCAGCTTTACCAGACAACTCGCGTAGGTAGTAAAGTTTAGCACGACGAACGTCACCACGACGTTTCACTTCGATTTTAGCAACGATTGGAGAGTGAGTTTGGAAAACACGCTCAACACCAACACCGCTAGAAATTTTACGAACTGTGAAAGCAGAGTTCAAACCACGATTTTTCTTCGCGATTACAACACCTTCAAATGCTTGAAGACGCTCACGGTCACCCTCTTTTACTTTTACTTGAACGATAACAGTGTCACCAGGAGCAAAAGCAGGGATATCAGTTTTTAACTGTGCATTTTCAACAGCTTGAACTAAAGGATGTTTACCACTCATTGTGGAATCTCCAATATGTGCGGGAGAGAAGAGGTCTCTTACACCGCTGAGGATAGAGGCTAAAGCGCATATCTCTCGTTTAACTTTCCCTTTAAAGCAAAATTGCCCTAAAGAGCCTATTTTTCAACTTAAACTAAGTTTAAGTAGCAACTCGAAGCAATGCTTCTCGTCTGGAACAAAGATAAATCATACTTATGAGCCACATATCTAAAACATATTTAGATTTGCATTTATCCTTGTGAATTTTTCAACCATTTTATTTGCTGCTTAGTCAATTCTACTTTTTCAACCAACTCTGGCCGTCGATCTAAAGTACGCTGATAACGCTGCAAAAAACGCCATTTTTCGATATTGGCATGATGTCCTGATTTAAGTACCTCAGGCACATCCAACCCTTCAAAATGGTCAGGTTTTGTATATTGCGGACAGTCTAATAAACCATCCACAAAAGAATCTTGAATCGCTGATTGCTCGTCAGACATGACATTCGGCAAACGGCGAATAATACTATCAAGCAACACCATCGCAGGTAGTTCACCACCAGATAATACGTAATCCCCAATTGACCATTCTTGATCAACATAATGCTGGATTAAACGTTCATCTACACCCTCATAACGACCACATAATACAATCAATCCATCATAATCAACGAATTGTTGCACTGCTTGTTCATTTAAGGTTTTGCCTTGCGGTGACATATACACCACTGGCGCTTGGACACAGCCTGCTTGTATTGCAAGTTGTTTAGCATGGGTAATTGCTTTTGCCAAAGGCTCAGCCATCATGACCATACCAGGACCACCACCGAAAGGACGCTCATCCACTCGTTTGTAGTTGCCCTCTGCAAAATCTCTTGGATTTATGCAAGTGACTTGCACAATATCTTTTTTTGTTGCTCTTCCGCTAATGCCATATGCCGTAATTGCTTCAAACATTTCAGGAAATAATGTGATGACTGCAAAAAACATCGCAGACTCCTCTATTCCTGCTGCGTTACAATCCATTGAGGATTAGTAATCTACGCCCCAATTAACGTAAATACGACCAGCTTCAAGATCAACACGTTGTACTACATCTTTATGCCAAGGAATCATTCGTTCTTCAGCATCAATACTGTCAGCAGTCGCTTTGACCACCATGACATCATTGGCACCTGTCTCAAATAATTCAAATATTTGACCAAGATTTACCTCTTGCTCATCATCACCAAGACCTAATACTGTTAAACCTTTAAGATCTGACCAGTAATATTCGTCTACATCAGCTTTAGGAAGTTGAGATTTGGCAATCCAGATATTTGCACCGACTAAGTTTTCTGCACCTGTGCGATCATTCACACCTTTTAATGCAACAACTAAGCCTTTGCCATGAGGTTTCCAACGTTTTACATCTATAGTTTGCCAACCTGCCTTAGTCTCGATGTACCAAGGAAGGTAGTCAAACATATTACTCATAGGTTCAGTATTTGAATAAACCCAGAGCCACCCATTCAATCCATACGCTGAACGTAACTGTCCAATCTGAATTCGATCTTCGGGAACATTCTGTATTGATGTCATGGGTTATCTACTACCTTTAAGCAGTAGCTGCAGCTTTCTTAGCTTGAGCAGCTAAAGAAGCAACACGTTCTGAAGGTTGAGCACCTTGAGCAACCCAGTGAGCAAAACGGTCAGCGTCTAAACGAACTTTTTCAGCTTTACCTTGTGCAGTTGGGTTAAAGAAACCAATACGTTCGATGAAACGACCATCACGTGCATTACGGCTATCAGTAACGATGATTTGGTAGAATGGACGTTTTTTTGCACCACCGCGCGCTAAACGAATAACAACCATGAGAACAACCTTATAGTTTTTACGGATTATCCCTGCGCCGACCACCGACAGCATTTCAAACCCCTTTAATAGAGGGCGACATTCTACGTTATATTTGAGGCAAAATAAAGCTTAAATTTGAGTTATCCACAGCTTTGAATTTAGTTATTGTTTTAGATCAGATAAATCGTTTCAAAGAACTTGAACTGTGTCCAATTCAAGTTCTTATTTACATTACTACCATGTGGTACAAGTATCGCTCGATGTTGGGGCATCCTTACCATCATACCAGCATTTTATATTCTGATAATTAAAAGTAATTGCTCCTGTACCCGTTTGGCTCGTACCAGTTTTTGGTGTAGCAGTTAATGTCCAAGCTTCGGAACTTAATGCGCCACTCGTTAGTGGAGATAAAGTCACATCATAAAGCGCCTGTCCCTGTAAAGGATAAGCACTTGCAATACCTAGATCTGTTGTCGTTGCATTCTTTACTTTAAAGTTCGCAATTTTATAACGCTGTATTTTTGCTCCAAGATCAATTAATGTACTCTGCATTTCGACACGTTTGGTTTTACGAACATGATTCTGATAAGAAGGATATGCTATCGCAGCTAATATGCCAATAATTGCAACAACAATCATAACCTCAATAAGTGTAAAGCCCGTATTGGATTTTACCATGGCTCCTCTCCCGTACCACATCCTGTCGAGACTACATTCGCAGCTGTTTTATTTTTACAACGTAAGCCAGTACTCGTCATTAGAAAGTTATAGTTTTGAGCATCAGAAGTTATTCCATATAAAACCCAAGAACGTCCTGAGGCATCAGTAGCTGAAAGTAATTTACCATTACCTGAGCCTTTGGCTGCTGTAGTAGTAGTTGCACCATCTTTTAAATCAAAGCTATAAGTTCTAGGTGCAACAACACCTTGGGTGGATAGATCGAAGCCCTTGTAACTAAAATTACGTGCTTTATGACGTTCTAGTAGCACAGAGATACGCTGCATTTCTTGCTGCATTTGAGCAGCAAGCGCACGTCGAGCATAAGCTTGATATGAAGGGATTGCGATGGCAGCGATAATCGCAATGATTATAAGAACCACCATCAATTCAATCAGGGTGAAGCCGTTATTTTTTTTCATGTTTCACCTATCGTTCATACCAGCGTTGAGCAATTAACTTAACAGGCGAATTATAACGATCTAATAAATTACTTGGGCTTGGAATATGTACAAAACGCCCATTTCCACTTCCAGCAACCGCGTGATCGATAATTCCTGCTCCTAGCTTATCGCTTGCGTTAGCTTCGGTAGTGAATGTTTCACTTCTGTCTGTAGAGCACTGCCCATATGGCATACAGAATAATCTTACGGAACTAGTTCCTTTAACACCACCTCCACACTCGCCTCTTAAAGCTAATTCCGAAGGATCATATGTACTAATATATAAATCGTGATCTAGTACTGAAGGCGTATAGAAAACTTTTTCTTGTTGTATTCTACCTGTACCATCAATAGCTTTAAACTTAAAGAACCAACCAGCTGTGCCAGAATAGGAAGCAATCGGGTTGAGAGGCTGACTAGAACCTGTTGATACGGCAGTTTGTCTAAAACGATCAGCCGTTGTTATTTCATTTAGTTTTGAAACATCATTTGTGACTGTTGTATTTAAAGTAATATCTTGTGTTCTCATTGTTGATGTAGTGTACAAGTCGCTACGAGCTACATCCTTATCATAAATTGTATATAAAGCATCGTAGTCACGTGATGAAGTAGATGGATAATCAATTAGTGGACGGCTTAAATTACCACTACCAATTGAAATTGCAGCGAACAATGTTCCACTGGTAACATCTTCAAACACAGCAAATGAAGGAGCTGCATAAAAACGCGGACTTTCCCCATTATTACGATGTAAATTTAATATTCGAGTAGAACGTGATGCAAAACCACCACTAGTTACGGCTTGATTATTAAGATCAACGCGGAAGACTTGACCACCTAAATCACCAAAATATAAATGATCAACCAAGCCATCATTATCACGATCAGCTGTTTTAATATCACTAACGACGCTATATCTCAAATTTGGGTCATACAAACGTGTTTGATCTGTATTATCAGTAACTGTCGTTGTACTTGATGCATTTGCACTTGCCCACCATAAAAGAGAACCAGCATCATCGCCATCAGCACTGAACATGTAAACACCTGCCCCTTGAGCAATGTTTGGATCATAGGTGTCACTTTCATATCCTGTGTCGTATCCGCCACCGACAAACATTACTAATTTTCGCACTCCTTTCCATTTAACCCATGCAATCTTAGGTTTAGACCAACTTTGGCCCATATACCCAAGTGGATTAGATAATGAGCCTGTCCCTGTTGGATTAATATGAAATTTTAAGGTAGGTCGATTTGTATCTATTGAATCAAGATTACTTAAATCAAGTGAATAGTAGCTTTTTCCGCCCATTCTCAAACCACCGTACACAAACTGCTTGCCATTCAAATATTGATTTGCACCTGCTGGTTTTCCCCGGCCTACAGTCAAATTATCATCTGAATCTGGTACATATTCTGTATAAGCAGTCCAGGGTGCATCAATACCATAATAAAACTCACCACCTTTCATAACACCAGCAGAAAGAAATGCTTTACTCTGTCTTTCGATCATTTCATGAGGAACAAAAGCAAAGACCTCCTTACCCCCACCATTTGTTGATGTATAGTCATCCGCTTTTACTACATGCAGAATACCTTGAGTCGTTCCAAATAAGACATAATCACTACGATTAGAGACTGCAAGTGCTTGCGTGTTCGCGTTATACGTAATTTTCCCCTTGTTTGAAAGCAATAAAGGAGAAGAATGCATAACAGCCCCTATCTGACGTAGTTCTAACAACTTCATCAGATCAGCTCTTTTCGGATCATCCTGCGTATAATTTAAATTGATTGGTCTCAATGTTGTACTTTCACTCACCGAAACGGAACCATTAGTATTGGTCACTTGACGATTGGTAAGTATTAAGCGATTTGAAAGCGTTACCCCATCTACAACAGTTGTTGACAGTGGTAATTGAGATCGAATACCGCCCATTCTGGCATACAATTCGCTCCCCCAAGTGTTTTCATCAGCAACTCTAATGCTATCCGTAGAACTTACATCAGGAGCCCAAAAATCATGTGTTGTTTCAACAAACTTACCAATACTGTCTAGAACTGCAGCATTACTTTTACCCTTTAAGATACCTGCACTGGTTAGATCATATTTTTTCAGATTTCCAGCCCAAAGTTGATTTCTTTTGCTGGCATTTCTATTAGGTGTTGGCTTAAATTGAGAGTAATAGGCATCGCTTTGAACTAAAGCAGGGTTAAGTGGGTCCTGAGGAATTACAGGTGCGCCCGTAGTAAGATACGGGATATCAACTTCCCCCATACTATCCAAGAAACGTTCAATATTACTTTGCAACTCAGCAGCATTTGCAACAGCAAAGTACCCTCCTTTTCCAGCCACACCCGCTCTAATCGCATAACGACGATTTTCTAACACAGGCATATCATTATTATTAGTAGTTGCAGCAATTTGATTATATCTAGATTCTACAGTGGCTAAAGTAGTTTCAGGGTTAGCTTCTGTTGAAACAGCATCGCTTACATAAGGTTTAAAATCTCCAGCAGCTGAACCATCAGCAGCTCGATAAAAAGCAAATTCTTTACCCAAACTCACAACAGACGTATAAATGGGAACACCCAAAACATTCTGCTTCTTATACAAGAGCTCAGCAGCTTTTTCGATACATCGCCAAGACTTATAGCTTTCACTACTTGTATTTGAATCTGATGTTTCTGTTGCAAGACCACAAGCTGTGGCCGTCATTAGAGGATTATTACTTCGCGTTACTGCATCTAATGTATTGGTAAGTAATTCTCGCCCCCCTCCACTGACTTTAATTTCATCATTATCTGGAATGCCCGCTGTTAGGGTATAGACCCCATAACCAGAACATTTCGCATTAACCGTTGTGTCAGCTTGTGCAGACGAAATGAGCTGTTGTACACCTCGCCCATAAGCCTTTGTTACTTGAGCTTTCTGACCACTATTGTTTGTATCTGGAAAAGGAAGACCTAGTCCCGCATCAATTCTGCTAGTAGACATCGCTGTGCCATAAGTCAAACCAGATATACGCTTCTTCAATGCATCACGACCTGCAGCATTTAATAGTCGTGGAGCCATCGGTGGACCGAATAAATTTTGAGTAGGAAAAAAAGAGAAGCCAATTGACACATTTGGTTTTGAAGTATCTGTAGATGTTTCAGCTGCCCAAAAGCGGGAATTATTAATAACAGCAGTCAAACTTTGCTTTAAAATACTTAAACGGTCATAACAACGAAGTTTATCAGAAGCAATAGGTGGATCTGCAGGACTATCAGAAATCGCTGTGGCTCTGGAAGTTGCATCATAACAGCCACGTAGCGCAGCAGCACTTGCATTTACTCTCGGAGTTTCACAGTAATATGCAGTATATTCATAATCTGTACCAGCATATCTTCTCTCAGCAAATGATTTTAGATTATTTGGCGCACCTGTAGGTCCATCACATCTATTCCCCAGATCATAGTCATATTGTATTGGCTGCACCTGTGAACCACTGGAATTCTCAGGGTTTTGGAATGTGTAGGTAGAGACATCCAAAACAAACATTACTTTTGCTCTTTTGTCAGAGTCGCCAGGAGGAATATAAATCTCCGTGTCACTTGCATAATTATTTGCAGTGATACACAGCATGAGTGTTGATAATACCGAGAGCTTAAATGCTGCTAATTGAGTTGTTTTTTTCATTTTAATTTACCTCTCAAGTACTTCGACCTAAAGTTTGAGTTAAATTGTATTCAGCAATCTGTGTATTTACAGGAACCCCTAGGTTCTTCAAACACTCTGCAACACTTTGATTCATCCCTGTTGTGGGTGTTACACCACTTGGAACAACCACATGATTCATATGGCTATTAAAACAAGCATTTATATCACCATCGGAAGCTGCACTCATAGATGGAACAATCGAAGTCGCAATTACTAGAATTTTATTTGACTCGACAACTTTAGCTTTATCTACATCAGTTCCAACCTGCATAAAATCAAATGCTTTATCTAAGCCCACTAATGAGTTTGAAGTATCTATATTCACCTTCACTGCAACTTGAGTCATGACTGCTTTTCGACCACTTGTGAAGAAGTTATTGGTATTATCTAATTTACAATAACCATCTAAACCTATTTCACTATTATCCGGAGCATTTCCAGAGAACCACTTCATAAGACTTGCTTTGCTTGATTGGTAAAATTGCGTTTGAGTACCTCTATAGCAAAACACCAATTCTTTCCCCTTGTTTCCATCTGCTTTAATTTTCCCAAATAGCCCACTTTGCGATGTGTTAAGTGTGAGTAAATTAGGGTTCTCAGCATTAAAAATTGCCGAATCAGAGTTCTGTAACAATAGTTGCTGTGCCTGACTATTAGTAGCTATATTAAGAGCAGTTAAACTACCTCGTATTGCCAAAGTTCCCAACACAGTCAGCACTAGCAACAAAATTAAAACCACGATTAAAGTTGCACCTATTTGTCTTCTTATCATTATTCACGCTCCCCAAGAGCATTACGCAATGCAACTGTTTGCGAAATCACTTGACGAATATATTTAGGATCTGTAGATGTTTTAACTTTTACAATTTGATCAAGAACAGTAAATTGTTGATCTGCTTTAACAGCTGATTCATTTCCGACTGATTGAGTTGATCGAACTAACATACCTAATTGTATCGATAAAATTCGAGGACGAGGTGCAGTTAAAGCCATATAATCTTTGATCGAGATATATTGATTCTTGATACTAGTCACAGGCGTACTCGTAGATGTATCTGTTTCTGGCTTTTGCACACCTAATAAAACCCTGAACTGATCGACGCGTTTAATTATAATCTCACCAGCGTCACCATAATTTGTAACAGAGGTTGGAGCCGTAGCCGGAATTGTTGCTGGAATAGCTGGTGAAGTACCTGTCGCAGCAATCGCACCATGAAAAGTTCCTATCGCATAATATCCAGCATCACAAGCCAATGCCAAAGGAGAGGTTTCATTTGCTGCATGATTATCATCCTCCCTTAAAAAATAGCGTTGCACGTATATCCTTAGATTCTCAGCAGCCGAGAAGCGAATTTCGTTACCTTCACAGTCAAATCCACCTACATACTGATCATCAGTAGTGCTGGTTGTACCTTTATTATCGATGATATATTGAGGTAAATACTGCACTACCAATTGATCACTTCTTAATGCTGTTCCCGTAGTATTTTCTACATTTGAAATACCCGTCCAATGATTTCCAGTACCAACAGAGGATAAACGATTATCGCTCTGTGATACCAAAGCATTAGCAAGAGTAATTGTTAATGGTAATGTTGGTTTTTGGGTTGCAGGAGAAGTTGTCGTATCTAACTGCACATCTGTAGAATCTTTTGTTGTAAGGACAACACCACCATAAAGAGTCGCATCATTGATTTCAGCCGTTTTAATATTCAAATTACTCATTCGAATATCTTTGGTCATATAATTCAAACCAAAATTAGCATTATCTTGCAGTTCTGCCACACCTTTTTGCATAGCCGCACTGCGCTGACCAGTCACAAATAATAAGACGGCAGCAGCTGTAATAATTAAACCTAAAGTAAGGGAAATCATTAGCTCGATTAGTGTGAAACCTAATTGTTTACGATTCATTCTAATAGGTCTCCATAATCACACAGGTCGACGTAGTGTTATATGCTGCACCATTTGTACAATCACCCGTACCCGTTCCATCTGTAGCACTAGTATCCCCCCAAGCTACATAGATGCAATTGCGACCATCATTATTATCTGCACATGTATGCATATTGACCGTCATACCTAAACTTGATGCTTTATTAACAATTTGTGAGACATCAAAATCTGCAAGAGCAGTAGCACTACATGTAGCTGTTATACAGTTCGTTTCATAGGTTTCTTGATTTTCAGCGGTATTAATTTCGCTTTTATACATAGCAAGACTGTCACGATTAACACGAATTCTTTCAGCTAAGTCACGAGCAACATTCATCGCCTGTACACGATTAATTGCCTCTGAAGTAGCCTCTACCGCTCTATATTGCAGAGCAACAAATCCCAAAACTCCAACAGCAAGAATCACTAGAGCGACCAATACTTCTATTAGACCCACACCTTTTTGTTTTGATATATTGTTCATGAGCATGTTCCTTCAACAACTTGCTGAATTGTTCCCATTCTTGAAATACTTACAGTTTTGGATAATGAGCCAGAAGCTCGTTCACAAATAATAATAGATGTATCTGCGGTAGCATCTTTTACTAAGCCGGTAGGTAAAAACTTCAATGATGTTGCTGAGCCTGTTTTAAGAACAGCCTTTCCAGTCGGCATCCAGTTTAAGGTTGTATAGTTCGTACTGGTTGTATCTTTTTGCGCTACATCTTTATCAGCTATATTGGTTGTATTTAAATTTATTGTAATTTCTTTGCGTTCCATAGCAGCTTTGGCGCGACCTTGGTTTAATACAGCAATTAATTCTTGAGTACTTTTATTAAGATTTTGCTTGACTAAAAGCTGACTCATCGATGGTGCAGCTATCGCTGCGATAATCGCAAAAATAGCTATGGTCACAATCAGCTCGATTAATGTAAACCCTTGATCTATTCGCACTGCCTTGTACCGTTAGTTAGAATTCTATACTTTAAATATTAAACCTATCTCATACAGAACCAATACAAAGTAGATAAGGAACATAAAAAAACGGATGGAGTGCAATCCATCCGTTTCAAGTTCACATTTTCTTAATAGAATTAGGCTTGTATCACCTGAATACGCAACTCTTTTGGTAGACTAAATGTGATATTTTCTTCTCTCCCTTCCAACTCTTTTGGTGGAGTTGCGCCCCAATCTTGCAAACGCTGAATCACTTGCTTAATTAAGATTTCTGGCGCAGAAGCACCTGCCGTCACTCCAATCTTTGTTTTAGCTTCAAACCATTGCTTTTCGAGTTGATCAGCGTTATCCACTAAGTAAGCTGATTTCCCCATGCGTTCAGCCAACTCTCTTAAACGATTTGAATTAGAAGAATTTGGAGAACCGACCACTAAAACGACATCACACTGAGCTGCTAAATCTCGAACTGCATCTTGACGATTTTGAGTTGCATAACAGATATCATCCTTACGCGGCCCCATGATCATCGGATATTTTTTTCTCAGAGCATCAATAACTTTTGCTGTATCGTCGATTGAAAGCGTTGTTTGGGTTACAAAAGCAACTTTTTCAGGATGTTTGACAACTAACGCTTCCACATCATCTTCATCTTCAACGAGATAAATCTCTCCACCTTTAGATTTATCATATTGCCCCATCGTGCCTTCTACTTCTGGGTGTCCTTCATGCCCGATTAGAATAGCTTCTGTTCCTTCACGGGCATATTTAGTCACTTCGATATGAACTTTGGTCACCAATGGGCAAGTGGCATCAAATACTTTTAAACCACGACGTTCCGCTTCTTGTTGTACGGCTTTTGATACACCATGAGCACTAAAGATTACAATTGAATCATCAGGAACTTGATCCAGCTCATCAACAAACACTGCACCTCTTTGACGTAAATCATCGACTACAAATTTATTGTGAACGACCTCA
>NZ_MELG01000062.1:26945-41689 GCF_001767535.1 Acinetobacter sp. GWC1_38_13
GATTGAAACATTCTAATGCACGATTGACGATCGCTATAGCACGGTCAACACCAGCACAAAAACCTCTTGGATTGGCCAACACGATTTCCATAACAACCTCTCTCATCATCTGAATATTTATGCCAAGCTATTTCGTTTAGCAGCACGCTACACTACAATAGCCAAGATATTTTATCATATCAGGAAAAATATCATGTCGGGTCTATTGTTTGTCGTTTCTGCGGCATCAGGAACAGGCAAAACATCTCTCGTAAAAGCCCTACTAGATCGAGTCAGCAATCTACACGTTTCTGTCTCACATACTACACGCGGACAGCGCCCTGGTGAGCTTGATGGTGTTCACTATCATTTTACTGATACTGAAACATTTTTAGCACAAGTAGAACAAGGTGGTTTTATTGAGTACGCTGAAGTATTTGGTAATTATTACGGCACATCTCAAGCAAAAGTAAAAGAACAATTACAACAAGGTCATGATGTTTTACTCGAAATTGACTGGCAAGGTGCGGAACAAGTTCGTCGCCTTTTTCCTGAATCAAAACAAATTTTTATTCTCCCTCCAACCCAGTATGACCTAAGACAACGTCTTTCAAATCGTGGTACGGATTCAGTTGATGTGATCGAACATCGCCTCAGTTGTGCAGTTGAAGATATGCGCCACTTCGCTAGTTTTGACTATGTCATTATCAATGATGATTTCAACAAGGCTGTGCATGATCTCGAAGCAATTATTACGGCAAATCGTTTAGTCACTTTGCAACAAAGCAGTCGCCATCAAAAGTTGATTGAAAACTTAATTACACTCAATCGCGAATAACTTGAGTCTTGAGCAAAAGCCTTTTATACTATTTAGTCTTTTCAAGTGTAATGTTCAAACGAGACAACTTATGGCACGTGTAACCGTTGAAGATTGTTTAGACCATGTAGATAACCGCTTCGAGTTGGTACTGGTAGCGAGTAAACGTGCACGTCAATTGGCACGTCAAGGCATGGAACCAACTGTTGAGTGGGATAATGACAAGCCAACAGTCGTTGCATTACGTGAAATTGCGATTGGTCATGTAACAAAAGACATCTTAAAACAACGCGAACAAGACTACCAAACATCAAATCTTGATATGGTATTGTCTACAAATTCTTTGAATTTAGAAGGATTTACATTTTAAGTAAATCTGCTCGCATAAAGAAGCCCAATGTGAAGACACTGGGCTTTTTTGTTTATTGAAAATTTGGATTCAAATTGATAAAAGCAATCGGTTTAATTGAAAAAAATTCATATTTTTTCCAATGAACAAATTGACAAGTTTATCAATATGCTTTTCATTAGAAGCTAAGCAATTCAATATCGAAATTTAAGTTATATAGGTGTTTTTTATGCCAGGCGAAGAGGTCAGCCAAGCCAAGCAACAACTCAAAGTCATCATTGAAGCCTATCTCAAAGATAGCGAAATTCAGTGTGTGCTTGCTGCCTGTGATTTTGCCGATTTAGCGCATAGTGGTATCACTCGAAAAAGTGGTGAACCTTATGTACTGCATCCTATAGCAGTAAGTTGCATACTTTCACATATGCGCTTGGATGCCGATACTTTGATGGCAGCCTTATTACATGACGTTATTGAAGATACCGCATTTACCAAAGATGAAATCGGACAAAAATTTGGAATAGTTGTCGCCGAATTAGTCGATGGTGTAACAAAATTAAGCCACTCCAGTGATAAAGAATATAACAAAGCTGCTTCTTTCCGAAAAATTCTGCAAGCAACCTTACAAGATCCTCGTGTCATTATTATTAAATTAGCCGATCGTTATCACAATATGACGACCTTGGATGCTTTACGCCCCGATAAAAGAGCACGTATTGCACAAGAAACTTTTGATATTTTCGTACCGATGGCACGTTTGGTTGGTATGAATGAGATGGCTGATAACTTGGAACATCTCTGTTATCAAAATCTTGATCTTGATATGTTTAACGACGTACAAGCAGCCCTACTTGCAACAAAACCAAAGCGCTGTGAATATCAAACAGTATGGGAACAAAAACTAACTGATTTATTAAAGACATACGACTTAAAAGGCCGTATTAAAAAGAAAAACAATAATATTGAATTGCTACGCCATTTTGTAAAAAATGAAATAGACTTAAATGAATTAAGCCACAGCCATGCCTTTGAAATTATTTTAAACAGCATTGCTGATTGTGATCGCTTCGTCGATGCACTCAAAGAGAACTTCCAAGTTTTACAATACAAAGATCACATCCGACGTCCACTTCCAGGTGGCAACCAATCGTTAATGATCAAATTAAAAGGTGAAAAAACTACACTTTCACTCACCATACAAACCGAACTTATGCGTAAAGCCGCTCGCTTTGGTGTGGTTTTAGGTGAGAACGCGCCTCAAGCTTGTCGTTCAGCCATTCAAGCCTCTATGCAGAACTTGAACACCCTCATTGATGGAGAATGCGCAAAAACTACTTTTAGTGATTTGCTTGATTATTTACATCAAGAAAAAATTTGGGTATATACACCTCACGGGCAGTTACATGAACTACCACAGGGAGCAACTGTTGTAGATTTTGCCTATTCTGCCAGCTTATTTTTAGGTAATCATGCTGTTGGCGCAAAGGTTGATGGTGAAATTCGTCCTTTATCGACACCTTTACACAGTGGACAGGTTGTTGAAATCATTACTGATGTCCTCGCCACCCCGAACCCAGATTGGCTGAGTTTCATTAATACGCAAAAAGCTCGACGTGCTCTCCAAAACATGCTCCGCGAGCAAGACATCGATGAACAACGTCTTGTTGGTCAACAAGCTCTTAATCGCGCACTAAAACTTTTCCACCGCTCAATAGATGATCTTTCTCAAACGGATTGGATTAATGTATTGGAGTGGCGTCATTTAAGTAGCAAAGATACCTTATTTGAGCAAATTGCAGTGGGCGACTTATTACCTCAACTTGTTGCGAATCATTTATTTGCGCAAGATCATCATACACAGCACCAAGCAACATCAGACCGTTTGATCTCAGGCACAGATGGTGTCGATGTCAAATATGCACACTGTTGTAATCCTGTTCTCGGTGATCCAATTCAAGGGCATTTATCTCGAAGAGGATTAATCGTCCATCGTTCACGCTGTCGTAATTTACTACATGAGCAGCATCTTCATCCTGAAAATATTATGCCCCTACATTGGCAAGCTGAAGAAGTTGATGATGTTCGTTTTAGCGCCTATCTATGCATTCATATGATGATGAATGATGAACAAATTTCTGATCTGATCTACCAGTGCCGAAAAGCTAAAACAGGCGTAGAAATGGTGGAATCACAAGATCATAAAACTTACGTCAATATAGTCGTCAGTAACCGTAATCAGATCGCGCAAATTATCCGTGATTTACGAATGCATTTTGGATTCCCACGAATAGAACGCCTCAATATGCCAATTGTGCAAACTGAAATTGCAAAAGCATAAAATCTAATACTTATCCTCACTAGCAGATATAAATCATGACAATAATCGACTGCGACTCAGCAGTCGTAGGCAGTTTCGTGGGCGATCTTTTGTGTTAAAGTCACATTGTTTTATGATAAAAACGACATAGGAGAGCTTAATGTCACGTCAAGTAATTCATACTGAACATGCGCCAGCTGCGATCGGAACGTATTCTCAAGCAATTTTAGTCGGTAATACGCTTTACCTTTCAGGCCAAATTGGCTTAGACCCTTATAGTATGGAACTTGTGGATGGAATCGAAGCTCAAATTCGTAGAGTATTTGACAACCTAAAAGCTGTATGTACTGCAGCGGGTGGAAGCTTAGCAGATATCGCAAAACTCAATATTTTCCTTACAGATTTATCTCATTTCCAACTTGTGAATCAAATCATGGGCGAATACTTTGCACAACCTTACCCTGCTCGTGCAGCATTGGGGGTTGCTAGCCTTCCCAAAGGTGCATTGGTTGAAATGGATGGCATCGTTATTATTAACCAATAATCTATAAAAAAATTAAATACTTAATTAATAAATTGCATTTTTAATTGGTCATCAATCTCGCGAGGAATTCCGTGTATAACTCGGATTTCCTCTCAAATGATCTTTTTTTATTCAAATTCTCAATAAGAATATATTCACTATCAGAATGAAATTCATTGACAAACGATAATAATTATCAATAATATCAATTATCGCATTAATATTTGTGGATCACTCCCATGTATGTTTGTTTATGCCGTGGAATCACAGACCAAGATATCAAAGACGCTGTTGCAAATGGCGCTGAAAGCTATCGTGAAATTCGTGATTTACTCGACTTAGGCACTTGTTGTGGTCGCTGTGTTCCTGAAGCTCGTTCAATTATCAATGAAGAACTCGCTGAAATTGCAGCACGTATTTCTGTCGCTGCATAACTCCTTTCAAATATTTTAATAATAACCCTGCTTTAACTACCACTATTAAAATTAACTCTTTCTTTAACCTTCTCTATGCAAATGAGACTCACATCTTCTGCTTTTGATTGTGATTTTCATTTGCCGTTCAATAAATTACTCGCGCCAAATCCATTTGTTGATTAATATAATGTAAATTGCCTTAGCGATTAGGGCATTACTGGATGTTTACGGAGTAAGTGCAATGAAAGGCAATCGTGAAGTCATTAATCAATTGAATCAGGTGCTTTATCACCATTTAACTGCGATCAACCAATATTTTTTACACTCGCGTATGTTCAATGATTGGGGAATTGAAAAATTAGGTTCAGCTGAATACAAAGAATCTATTCGCCAAATGAAACATGCTGATAAGATTATTGAACGCATCTTGTTTCTTGAAGGTTTACCAAATCTGCAACACTTAGGCAAACTTTACATCGGACAGCACACAGAAGAAGTCCTAAATTGCGACATTCGCAAAGTTAAAGAAAATATTGAAGCACTCAAGCAAGCTGTAGAGCTATCAGAAACGCAACAAGACTATGTAACACGTGATTTAGTTCAAGAAATTCTAGAGAAAGAAGAAGAATACTGGGATTGGTTAGATACTCAATTAGATCTTATTGAAAATGTTGGCATTGAAAACTATATTCAAAGCCAACTTTAATACATATAAAAAAAGAGCGACTTAATGTCGCTCTTTTTTATCATTTAGACTATTGATTTAACTCAATAATGTCAGCCAAACTCACATCTTTTTTATACAAACGATTAAGTATGTAAAGGTATTTCTCAGCTTCCTTATTTTGCTGATTGTAGACCAATACTTGTGCAAATTTCTTCAAGTTATACGGTGTCGCCTTATTCTTCACCATCTCAGCAAATTCACTTAACTGCGCTTCAGAAAACCTTATTTTAGGATCTAAGGCTATCCAATCTAAACGCTTCTGAAATTGTGTTAATAATAAAATTCTTGAGCTACCCAATATTTCTTCGGTAGGTTGTTTACCTTTAAAGATAAGACGACTGTTATCCTGAAACAGTTTGTAATCCCGCCAGATCAACAAAAGAACAATGACACTGATCAACCATACACAACGCACGACATTTTTTTTAATGGTAATACCTTTTAATTGCGGTGTTTGTGCTTGAATAAGCCCCAGTAAGAAACCCATTGGCAACAGAAAATACGCATAACGCTGCGGGAACTCCAACATAGCATGAATCAAAATCGCACAAACCATCATAATCGCGATAATTGAGGTACTATCTTTTGCCGTCTTGTTTAACCATAACAACCATAGAGATAAATATCCAACAATCAAAACACCGAGCGGAACACCATTCCAAATTAGAAGATCAAGGATAATATTGTGGGCACTATTAAACCAAACTTGAACAGTATTGAACTCAATACTCTCAACTACAGCAATACTTGTTTGATTCCAGCCATAACCAAACAAGGGACGCTCTGCAATCGCATGCAAAATTTGCATCCACATGCCTAATCTTTCATGTCCTGAACCTGCTCTTTGGACAATAGATGCTGTATGAGTCACTCCCGTATCTAAATGAGAGGTCATAAATTGTGTCAGATATGGCAGTAAATAGCCCGCAATCAAAAAATACAATGAAGTCCATAGAAGCAATTTCGGGAAGTTGAAGCGCGGATTATTTTTATGTTGTTTATAAATCCAATAAAAAAAGAAAAATATACAAACAATCCATGCTGTTCTTGATTGAGTCAATGCAATTGTAAATAGTAAGATTAGAGAGGAAGGAATAAGTAACCATAGGGATGCTTTTCTTTTCTCATATAGATAAAGCCCCCCCATCAGCCCCATCACCAAGAATGTTGATAAATTATTAGGTTGCCCAAAATTGGCAAATGGCCTACTAGTTTTCAATACCATAACACCAGGAATGTATGATTCTAGATTTAACCATTGAACTATTGCTATAAAGCTACTCAATAATCCAGCAACCAAGACAAGTAAGCTAAAGCCAATCATAAGCTTTTCACGATTTTCAGCCTGTTGAGATAAGCTATATCCACATAATATCATCAGCCAAAATGTAAAAAGATAGGCAGAACTTAGAAAGGCAACACTTAAATCTACTATTAACCCGGAACAAAACTGAAGTAGCGGCAATAAAACAATGCCCAACATAAAAATTTGCGGGCGTGGAATCTTAATTTCTTTCGTTAAAAACAAAGTGACTATAGCAAGCGCAGCGCCAAAACTTGCAAGTTCACTTGAAAAAGTTACCCAAGGATAGGTATGAAAAGGCGAGAGCCACCCGAATGTTATGAGTACACTTGCAATTATTAAACAGAGGATTTGCATACTTTAAGGGGGGGAATAGAGCTTTGACGCATTATACACCGAAGCTCTTTTCTACAAATTAAAATCAGAATCCAAGAATCAAATGATTAATTCCATGGACGCAGATCTACAATTTTTACGACTTCGCCTTTTTCTCTATCGATAAGAACCGTCATATCCACTGCATTGGCTTTCAAAGGTACAAAAGCTGTTGCTTGAGGGTATCTAGCTAATGTTGTTTTTACAACTTTTGGATCGTTATAATATTCTAAATATTTCAAATTTTGTGCACGTTGCTGTATTTGAGGTTTAACTTTTTCTAATGGTACATAACGCTCAGGTTTTTGAGCGATAGAAATACCACCAAAAACTTCAGCAAACATTTCATCATTACGCACATGATTATTTTTTGCAAATGTCACACCTACAAACTGCGGTTTAAACCAAGATGTCTTCTGATATCGTGGTGATGTATTTGCAATACTTTCTTCAAAAATCTCATTTTTTCGGATAAGTTCAAAACGATCAACATGATAAGCCAACCAAACAGGTCGTCCTTGTTCGATAGTATATACACCATAACCTAATGCTGAAAACTGAATCAAAATAACAATGATTAAATCAATTTTTAGAGTCTTTTTATTCTCTTTGTAAACCAAAAAACCCAAAATAGGACCAGCAATAACATCAATCACGAGCATCATCAAAAAAATTTGAGTTACACCTACGGCTTTTGCAAGTGGTACTTGATACCAAAGAAAGAAGACAACCCCCATTACCACTAAAACAATGAAAAAAGAAGCACTTAAGTGGCCAAGAAAGAATTTTATACGTTTTGACATTTTTAGATGAATACAACTCATATGATATTTCTAGATGAAGACAACCCATATGATATTTTAATCTATTCTATTTATCTATTCATTCGATCTGAAAACAGTATTTTTCATCTACGTACTTACAAAATTTAAATCTCAAGAAATTAACAGAAAAAATTTCTATTCCAAATCGAATATTTACCTCAATATACTTATATTTACTTTATGATCTAGATCATAACTCCCCTCTCATTAGATAAAGGAATTTTTGATGAGTCCCAATATTTTAAAAAAATACAAGCAGCTCTCGCTATGGTGTGTTGCATTACTGAGTTTTATCGCATTTTCAAGCCGTGATCTTTATTGGGTTCATACACCATACGATGCTTGGCGTATTTATGAAATTATAATACTCTGTACATGGACGATTTTATTATTTTTTATGAAAAACCCGAAGACTCTTCATTTTAATAAAAACATTTCAAATCTATATTTTTATAGTCTTATCTTTTTATTTTTTTTTTCTTGTCTTGCCATATATCATGCACAATACTGGCAAAGAGCAATCGTTGATATTTCTTTATATTTTTTACTTATTACTTCAACATATACATTAGCAAACCTTTTTAAGAAATTCCCAATAACCACGCAACAAGTATCTGCTTGTTTAGCCATTTTACCTTTATTATGTTTATTATTTTTACCCTTTGCACTATATCAAAAAATACAGGGAAATATTGCTGTATGGCATCAATCCTTTCCAAATATCCGCGTTTTTGATGATGCTCTATTACCTTGTTTATTTTTATTATGGTTTAGACCTGCATGGCTCTCCTATCAATCAAAAAAAAGTAAGTTATATAATTTTTTAATTACAAGCCTAATTTATTTTACCTCTACCTTATATCTACTTTCATTTTTATTTCACGGTGCACGATCTTCTCTTCTTTCTATTAGTATTTCAGTTTTTATAGGTATTTTTTTATACAAAGATTGGAAGAATTTCAAAATTCCCTTATTTAGCCTTTTAATTTCAGGTACTATTTTTTATACTTTGACCTATATGCTCTCAATCAACAATTTAGGAACCTCATATCTAGCCCGCTCAGGCAGTTCTGGGCGCATAGAACTATGGGAAAAGTGTATTTTAGTTTGGAAACAGCATCCATTTTTAGGAATCGGTGGTGATCATTTTTCTCTTGTAAAACCTTTTTATTTAGTGGCACATCCACATAACATACCACTACAGTTTCTGGCAGAATGGGGCATAATTGGCATCATCACCATGCTTTTATTTATGCCAATTATTTATAAAATTTTTAAAAATATACAGCAGATTCCAAGTATCATCTTTTCTGCAAGTATTGCAATAAGCATTAATTCACTTCTTTCAGGTTCAATGGTATATCCAATCAGTCAAGTATTAAATATATGGATTTTTGCTTATCTTATATCTTATTTACTTTTCAGCCCGCTAAAGCAAACTTCATCTCACCCTATAAATACCTTACTTAAATACATTGCGATGATTGCGATGATTGCAATGATTGCGATACACGGGCAAGATATCGTTTGTAACAATTGCATCAGTATCGACTGGGAAGGCGCACCACGCTTCTGGGATGCTGGTCGAACATTACATCTCGTTCCATTTGATATTGAAAAAATAGAGGAAATCCCCACACAATATTAATCTATTCTACAAATACTTGAGAGTTGTCAATTTTTGTCATAAAAACTGACAGCTTTCTACACTTTTACTTCAAAATATTTCTCAAAATATTCCCATTATCAGAAAAATACAACAAAATTAATAATAAACATCTGAATAATAATAATTTTATTAAATGGAATAAATATTGCATTCATATCAGGAAGTTTACTGCTCTAGGGAAATATCATGAAACAACGAGGATTTACGCTTATCGAACTTATAATTGTTATTTTAACCTTAGGAATTTTGACCTTCGTTGCACTTCCAGCATATCAAGATTATATGGCAAAGGGTCGTGCAACAGCAGCTTTCCATGAGATTTCTACCGGGAAATCATCTTATGAAATTATCGTTAATCATGGTTATAGAACAATTAGTACCGCATCAGATATTGGTTTACCTTCAGACACCGATTTTTGCCAAATTAGCGTAAATAACCCTGATAACACAGGTACAGCAACTAAAGCCATAAGCTGTACATTAAAAAATACAATAGGTTTTTCTTCCAATGCTGAAATTTATATCAGCCGCTCAGCAAATGGTATTTATAGCTGTGATACAATAGGTTTTCCAGAAAAATATAAACCAAATAGTTGTTCATAAATTCAAGAATCCAATTAATTACTCCCACTCTACCTCCCAATGGCTTTGTTGCATAAAGATTTTAAAAATGGAGCTTTTCCTAATTGCTCTAATTTAAGTGACGACTTGGGTGTGAGGTCTGCCTAATTCCGTAAATTTATTTAATACGGCTATACGTGCATGGATTTCATTGACCTGACTGTCAAAACTCCTTGCACTGAGTTTATCTCCCAATAATTTGATGCAATGCATCTTGGTTTCGACCAAACTACGTCGATGATAACCAGACCACTTTTTCCAAAGTGCTCTTCATAGACGTTTAACTGTTTTCAATAATTCATTTCTCTCTAAAGATCCCGATTTCCTATCTTTCCATGGCCTTGCATTTTTTCTTGGAGGAATTACAGCATGAGCATGACGATCTGAAATCACTTGTCTACACAATTTCGTGTCATATACTCCATCTGTATAGACAGAATCAATGCGCTCATCAGATGGGATTTGATTCAGCAGGTCACCCAAGACTTGTGAATCGCTGACATTGTTTGTCGTGAGCTGAACTGCACGTATCTAGAGAGTTTTGGTATCTATACCAACATGCAGTTTACACCATTGTCGACGATATTCAGGCTGATGTTTCTTGCGTTTCCATTCACCTTCACCTAAAAACTTAAGGCCAGTTGAGTCTACCAATAGATGTAGTCCTTCATGATTTTTTTGATAACTGATCGCAATATCAATATGTTTTTGTCTTCTACAAAGCGTGGAATAATCTGGAGCGATCCAATCTAATCCACAGAGTTTAATGAGGCTCTGAACAAAACCTGTGACCATACGTAAAGAAAGTCGAAATAAGGATTTAATCATTAAACAGCATTGGATAGCTGCATCAGAATAGGTTTGATTGCGTCCACGTTTGTCTTGTGGTTGAGCATACCATTGAGTAGTAGGATCAAACCAAATTGATATGTTTCCTCGATTGATCAAGGCTTTATTATAAGAGCACCAATTCGTTGTGCGGTAGACTTTAGGTATAGACTCATTCATTTGTAAATTATATTGCTGAATAAGCCGTTATGAATAGGTTTGTGCAAGAAAACCGTTTTATGACTGTAAATCACATATTGTGATGAATCAATCGGATGAGACCGTTAACTCAGTTTTATACAATGAGAAATATTATTGATATTAAAATAGTTGAAAAATTAGTCACAGGATTTAAATCAAAGTTATATGCTGATATTAACTATTTCATTTAAGAGATAAAAAGTAGGTTAAGAGATTAAGGAGCTGATTGATGAAATATCAACCAAAGAACATGAAGTCTATTAACCTATAAAAACTGAAAAGTATCACTTAAAGCAAGACGATAAAAAATGAAAGTCATTGTTAAGGGACAATACAATTTAGTTAGGAGTATAGCTAACATTATTTCGGTATTTTAAGTAGGATTATACTTCTTTATTTGCATATCGACTCCCCCATCAATATAAGACAATCATACACATTATGAAATCATTGACTTAAACAGGAACTGATAACTATTAGTTACCCAAAATTATATAAACTACTGTACAAAAAACGCATCTAAAGATGCGTTTTTTACATAACCTAAAACTTATGAACAAGCACCTGGTTTATATTTAGCTTCTAAACCACCGCCAGTTGAACAAGACCATAAACCTGTTGTAGCATCACGGTTTAAAGCAAGTGTTTTACCATTGATTTTAGTCGCATTACCATTTTTAAGCGTACATTGAATACCAGTGAATGCTGGTGATGTACCCAATAGGGCAACGTTACAGTATTGACCACCAGCTGCTGTTACACCAATAAAGCCTGCATCGGTAGAAGTAAGAGAAGGAAGTTTACCTTCATTTATTGCAATCTCAAATTGAGTCTTAGCAGGTGAAATTTCAGCTAAACCTGAAGTCGCCTGAGATTTAGCAATGTAATCTTGATACGCAGGAATCGCAATAGCAGCCAAGATACCGATGATTGCTACAACGATCATTAATTCAATAAGAGTAAAACCCTTTTGCATTGATTTCATAACATTTCTCCAATGTATAAATTTTTTATAAGCTTTTATTAGCTACTTGTATTCAGCATGTTCTATGCCAGTCCTTAGCTTATCGAATTTTAACCCAAAAAAACAGAGACTTAAAACATTATTCAGCATGAACAAAAGCCCTTCTTTTTTGACAAAAAAAAATAATAAATGACAAAATATGTCACTATCTCCCAAACCTTATATCCAACCCAAGGTGTTTTTATAGCTTTTTTAGTGATTTTCGCAATTAAAAGAGAATTTAATCACAGAGTTTTACTTATCTTTTTTTCTAAAAAGTGATGAATAAATAGACCATTTATCGGAAGATAAACGGTCTAATCGAAATAGGTTGAATTGATTTTTGATAAAATAGCTTAATAAAGGTTCAATTTAAAATATATGGCTCGTTTGGGAGCTCATTGTTCACTTCACTTTTATTGTTTTTACCGTAAAAGTCATCAAGCACCGTACCAATCTGCTCCACTCCATGTTTAACAGCAGCTTGATATTGTTTCGCAGTCAAAAAGCTGATCATTTCCTGACAGATTTTATTCCAAATATGTGTTTGTGTTGCATTCTTCAAACCACGATCAATCAAAATCTCAACTTTACGCTCACACAAATTTAAATAAAGCAGCACACCACTATTCAACTCGGTATCCCACACACCTAATTCTGCAAAGAGTTGCTGCGCACGTAAACGTGTATTTTGGTAATAAGCTTGTGAACATGGTATATGACCTTCAATTACCACCTGAATTTCGCCTACATGACCTTTTTCTGCTTGCTGTACTGCTCTGGCGATCTCTTGTCGATCCTCTTTATTAAAATACCGATGTGCCGATGAAACATAAAAAAAATGCTTTAACCAGCGTTTTGCACTAGGTTGTACAGCTTCATCTAGCTTTGGTTGCGTAATAATTTCTGTTGTATCTGTTTTAGTTACCATGATCCTGATGCACCTCCCCCTCCAAAGCTACCACCACCACCGCTATAGCCACCACCACTACCGCCAAATCCTCCACCTCCGCCTCCGCGTCCTCCACTAGACAAGAAAGCTTGAAAAATCAGTTGAGCAAGTGATGTGATTAATAAAAAGAAAATACCCACGCCTAGCAGCAAACTCATTAAGAAACCTGCACCATTTACCAAACCTGCAACTGTTGCAGCAACAGCAGCAGTAGATGCACTTAATCGTTTACCAACAATGAACGATCCTATGACACCCGCAATTAAAATAAATAGCGCCATGGTAAGGGTATTATCTTTTGCTTGTTGTGCTTGGATTGCCTGCTCATGTCGCTCTTTGAGCTCTTGAGCAGATTGTTGAGCGATCTCTGGATCAAGATTCACAATACGGGTAAGCTCATCCAAACCTGACGAAATCCCTTGTGCATATTGACCTTGTTTAAAATAAGGCGTGATCTGATTTCGAATTATTCGACTCAATACTACATCAGGTAATACACCCTCCAAGCCATAACCTGTCAATATTTGAATTTTACGATCGTTCACCGCAATCGCCATTAACAAACCATTGTCACGCTTGGCTGAACCTAATTGCCATTTTTCGCCTGTACGCAAAGCAAAATCAAAAATGGCTTCTTGTCCTGTCGTTGGCACAATAATTACACCGATTTGAGCTTTGCCTTGTTGATATAAACTCAGAATTTTTTGGTTAAGTTGCTGTATTTCAGCCTCACTCAATACCTTAGCTTGATCAATAACAGGCTGATTTAAAGTTGGTAAACCTCGAATTGATTCACCATCCTCCATATCATTGGCAACTTTTGGCAATACGGGTGCTTGTGTTGACTGCGATGATGTAGAGGTATTTTTCTGCTGATCTTGAATGATTTTTCCAGCAACAATCACATCACTGTGATCTGTTGCGGTTGCAACCTCCGCCCAAACGGTATGCTGACAA
This sequence comes from Acinetobacter sp. GWC1_38_13, assembly GCF_001767535.1. Lineage (NCBI taxonomy): Bacteria > Pseudomonadati > Pseudomonadota > Gammaproteobacteria > Moraxellales > Moraxellaceae > Acinetobacter > Acinetobacter sp. GWC1_38_13. Next base: position 40,804 of record NZ_MELG01000062.1, read on the forward strand.
CAAAGCAGCGCAAAAAGAATAATAAGAATATATTTAATTTTTTGCGTTGGTTTTATCAACATACCTTACTCCTTATAGATCTAACCAGTTTCAGATCTTAATTAAATGAAACTGTCGGAGCTTGCTGTGCGGATTGTTCTGCTTTGAAGTTCTCTTTGGTTTTCATTCCAATGACTTTTGCAGTCATCACCTGTGGGAACTGACGTACATAAGCATTGTAATCTTGAACAGTCGTGATATAGCGATTGCGAGCCACAGCTATACGATTTTCAGTACCTTCCAATTGGGCTTGTAAATCACGGAATTGCTCGTTGGCTTTTAGGTCGGGATAATTTTCAGAAACAGCTATCAGACGAGACAATGCACCCGTTAATTGACTTTGTGCTTGCTGGTATTTCTCAAACAAAGCTGGGTCTTCTAAAACTTCTTTATCAACTTTTAAACCCGCAACATTCGAACGTGCTTGAGTCACCTCTGTAAGCACTTGTTCCTCATGTTTGGCATAACCTTTCACGACATTAACAAGATTTGGAACTAAATCAGCTCGACGTTGATATTGGTTTTGTACCTCTGACCATGAAGCACTCACAGCTTCATCTTTCACTTGCAACGTATTATAACCACAACCCGTAAATAACAATGTGCTTGCCAATACCGTTGCCAAAGCGGTGTGTTTGATCATTTTCATAAAAATTTATCCTCAAGTTTTTCTTTATATTTTTGCGATAATTCATTGTAGTGAGATTTTTTGCTATCTGTGTAACATTTATTTAAGTTGATTTATTTTTAGATTAAAGTAAGCGTCCGCTGAACACACCTTATGAATTCATCCTATAAGCCTTAATTTAGTCCCCACTTAAAAACAAGTGGGGACTAAAATTTATGA
>NZ_MELG01000063.1:0-8464 GCF_001767535.1 Acinetobacter sp. GWC1_38_13
TGAGCAAAAGAATCAGTTAGATCAGAAGTTAGCACAGGTTTTACAGCGTGTGATTGTGGAGCAGTGTTCGACTCAGACTAAGGCGGTGATTCAGGCTGAAGGTATTCAGGCGGTTAGTGAGGCTTTTCAACAGTTAGGTCAGAGTGCGGGGCAGGATATTGTCAAAGACCCAGCGGTCAGACAGCAGTTGCAAGGCACATTGCGTTATATTGATTTAAATAAGTTAGTCACGACTTTTTTAACGCCTGATATCTGGAATAAGTTGGGTGTTTTAAGCGAACGATAGTTTAGCTAGATATAGCTACAATGAACAAGATCGATTTTCGCAAGTAGTGAGGTGAACGATATTTATATATTAGAGAAAATTGATTGCGGGCATAGAGCAATCAATTTTCCTTGTATTATTCATTGCTAAAAAAAATTTTTTATTTAAAATTATTAATAATTCATAACTTACTAAATATCATATGTTTATATTATTTATCCTTTCTTTGATTTTGATGGTGCTAGCTTTCTGGGGAATTGAAAAAAAATTCAACTTTTTTTATGAAACAAAGAGTTGGTTTGATAATATCTCTAATAGATTACAGCAACAGACTAAATTAAAAATAGATATTTTTAAAATTATTATCGTAATTATAACTGGTGGGATAATTGCTTATTTATGCTTTTTTTTGGTTAAAAAGCTTTACTTACCATATTTTGAACAAATATTGGATGTAAGTAAGGGTGGAAGTTTTGTTTTAAAATCCTTAGACGAAGATAGTCCAGACTTAATAAGTAATTGGTTTGTTTTTAGTAGTCTAATTAATGATTCTTTAAATTTCACGGAAAATGATAACTCTAGTCGGATTAGTGATTGGGGAACTTTTGGAGATTTTATAGGAGGAACTCTAAATCCAATTTTAACCTTTTTAAGTATTTGCTTGATTTTGTATACTGTTTATCAAAATAAAAAATCTTTGGATTTCAATTCGGAAGAACTTGCATTAAGTCGTAAGGCACAGCAGGATTCTGCGAACTCGCAGAGGTTAATCCAAAAAACTCAAAATCTTCAGCAATTTGATAGTCTTTTTTTTAGTTTATTAAATCAGTTTAAGTATCAACAGGATCAATTATGTTCTTTAGATGAAAATGGTAAGAGTAAAGTTGATAAAATTTACAGATCTATTTTTGTAGATGATTACGAGTTAGATTTAGATTGTAAAAGACATAAAATTTTACAAAACCAAGAGTTAAGTCAATATTATATATGTTTATACCAATTATTTAAATTGATAAACTCAAAAATTGATAGATCACCAAATGAGGTTGATAAAATTGAAGAGTGGGGAGATTATGCTTTAGAAAAGCAATATACAAATATTCTTAGAGCTCTTATTCCACCAAAACTACAACAACTTTTGTTTTTGAATGCTTATACATCATTTGATGAATATAGATGGTATTTATCTTATTATTCATTTTTAGAGCATATGCCATTTAAAAATTTAGAACGTGGTGATGAGTTAAATGTTGATTTGTTGGTAATAGCTAAATTTTATAAATTAGATAGCCAATTGCTTAAAGGAGATTTTCAGGTTTTTGGGGAATCTATTTATTTTTATGCTATTTTAAATAAAAGCTGTTACTCAGAGTTTATTGAGTCTGATGAATGTTTTTTTAGTGGTTGGGAACTAGTCAAAGAAAAATTCTTAAATTTTAATGAGATCATTTGTTTATTTAACCCTGTTGATGTTTCTAATTATGCAACTACGATTTGTTATGAATATATTATTATACGTAGAAATATTGATGGTTTTATTGTTAATGTTAAGTGTGTTTATCGCAATGACTTAAAAGTTAACGAAAATGTAAAAACTGAAAAAAGATGTAAAATTAATTCTATGCGCTTCCAGAATTATGGTTTTAGTTTGTATGTAGATAGTAATCTTAGTTTACATTTTTATGGTGTTGAAGATTTTTTTATTAAAAGAGAGCAAAATGACAGATATGATGAATCTGATTTCGTTGAAATAAAAAAAGAAAACCCGCTCTAAAGCGGGTTTTCTTTTGAAATTAGATCAGCTTAACTAATCAATTTCTTCATTAATTCATTTACTTGAGCTGGGTTGGCTTTACCTTTTGCAGCTTTCATGACTTGACCGACTAGACCGTTAAAGGCTTTTTCCTTACCAGACTTGTACTCTTCAACCATTTTTTCATTGGCTGCAAGAACTTCTTTGATGATCGCTTCAATCGCGCCTGTATCAGTTTCTTGCTTCAAGCCTTTTTCAGCAATAATATCATCCGCAGATTTTCCTTCTGCTTCCCACATAAAGCCAAACACTTGCTTCGCGATTTTGCCGTTAATGGTGTTATCGACAATACGTGCGATCATGCCACCCAATTGTTCAGCAGAAACAGGAGAGTCTGCCAATTCTAGGCCCGCTTTGTTTAAAGCACCTGAGAATTCACCCATCACCCAGTTTGCTGAAACTTTACCTTGTTTCGCACCGCCAGCAGCAGCTACAACAGCCTCGTAGAAGTCCGCCATTTCGCGTGACAGCGTCAATACATGTGCATCGTATTCAGTTACACCGAAGTCAGCGATAAAGCGCGCACGACGAGCAGCGGGCAGTTCTGGCAGGGCGGCACGTGCAGCTTCGATCTGCGCGTCGGCAATGATTACTGGCAATAAATCTGGATCTGGGAAGTAGCGATAGTCGTTCGCTTCTTCTTTTGAACGCATTGAGCGAGTTTCCATCTTGTTTGGATCGAACAAACGAGTCTCTTGATCAATCTCGCCGCCGTATTCCAAGATTTCCATTTGACGTTCAATTTCAACATTGATCGCTTGTTCAATGAAACGGAATGAGTTGAGGTTTTTTAACTCGCAACGTGTGCCGAAAGGTTGACCTGGACGACGTAAAGACACGTTACAGTCAGCACGGAAAGAGCCTTCAGCCATGTTCCCGTCAGAAATACCTAACCAACGCACAAGGGTGTGAATGGCTTTGATATAAGCAACTGCTTCTTCAACGGAACGCATGTCAGGTTCAGACACGATTTCAAGTAATGGTGTACCTGCACGGTTTAAGTCAATCCCTGACATCCCTTCGAATTGGTCATGAATTGATTTACCTGCATCTTCTTCAAGATGAGCACGAGTCACACCAATGCGTTTTACAGTGCCATCCTCAAGTTGGATGTCGATATGACCTAAGCCTACGATTGGGTTATCCATTTGGCTGATTTGATAGCCTTTTGGAGAATCTGGATAAAAGTAGTTCTTACGTGCAAATACAGATGCTTGATCGATATACGCATCGATCCCCAAGCCAAAGCGAATCGCAAGATCAACGACTTCGGCATTCAATACAGGTAATACACCCGGCATCGCCAAATCAACAAGGCTGGCTTGTGTATTTGGGTCTTGACCAAATTCAGTTGATGAACCAGAGAAGATTTTAGACTTGGTCGCCAACTGCGTGTGGATCTCAATCCCGATAACGACTTCCCAACCGTCAATTAATTTCAACTTTTGAGCTTCAGCCATTATGCATTCTCCTCAGCAATTGCCGCACGTTTGGTATGCCAGTCTGTGTTTTGTTGATATTGATGCACAATCGAAAGCAATTGTGATTCTGACCAGTAGTTACCAATCAACTGTAAACCAACAGGCAAGCTGTCTTTATCAAAACCTACAGGTGCATTGATGGCTGGTAGACCTGCCAAGTTCACAGCAAGGGTGTAGATATCGCCTAAGTACATTTCAGTTGGACTAAGGTTCGCACCGATTTTGTACGCAGTCGTTGGTGCAGATGGCGCTGCAATCACATCGACATTTTCAAATGCTTTGAGGAAGTCTTGTTGGATTAAACGACGTACTTTCTGTGCTTTCACATAGTAAGCATCGTAGTAACCTGCAGACAGAGCATAAGTGCCGATCAAAATACGGCGTTGTACTTCAGCACCAAAACCTTCTGAACGTGAACGTTTGTAGAGGTCTAAAATGTCTTTTGGATTTTCACAACGGTAGCCATAACGAACACCATCGTAACGTGACAAGTTTGATGACGCTTCCGCAGGTGCGATCAAATAGTAAGTCGGAACGTAGGCTTCAGTCATGTTGAGATCAATCTCAACCAAAGTCGCACCCATTTCCTCAAGCTTTTTCAATGATTCTTCAACGCGGGCTTTCACGTCTGCATCCAAACCAGCGACATTGAAGTATTGCTTTGGAATACCGATGCGTAAACCTTTAACCGCTGTACCATTTAGGTTAGCAACGTAGTCATCGACTTCTTTGTCTACAGAAGTTGAGTCTTTAGCATCATGACCAGCAATCACATTCATCAAGTATGCACAGTCTTCTGCTGAGCGTGCCATTGGACCACCTTGATCCAATGATGATGCATACGCAATCATACCAAAGCGAGATACACGGCCATAAGTCGGTTTTAAACCAGTTAAGCCGCAGAATGAAGCAGGTTGGCGAATAGAACCACCTGTATCAGTACCCGTCGCAATAGGCGCTAAATCCGCTGCCACAGCTGCTGCAGAACCACCTGATGAACCACCTGGAACATGATCTAATGCCCAAGGGTTACCTGTTGCACCAAAGTACGAGCTTTCTGACGTTGAACCCATAGCGAATTCATCCATATTCACCTTACCTAAAGTCACAAGACCTGCAGCCTTAGCTTTAGCAACCACAGTTGCGTCATAAGGTGAAATGAAGTTATCGAGCATTTTTGAACCCGCAGTGGTTTTGATCCCTTGAGTACAAAAAATATCTTTATGAGCAAGTGGAATGCCTGCGAGTGCATGTGCATGACCTGCTTTCAAAGCAGCATCTGCGGCATCCGCTTCTGCTAAGGCCTGTTCTGCTGTAACCGTCACATAACTCTTTACTTTTGCGTCAATTTTGGCAATACGTTTTAAATAATGTTCAGTCAATTCACGTGACGAAAATTGGGCTTGTTTTAAGCCTTCAGAGAGTTCACGGATGGATAATCGATGTAAATCTGTCATATGAAAAATTTCTTTACATTCTAAATATAAAATATGAGTTAATTGAATAGAAATTATTCAATTACGCGAGGGACAAGGTATAGACCTGCTTCTGTAGCAGGGGCTACAGCCTGATATTCATCACGATGATTCGTTTCGGTGACCACATCGGCACGTAAAGGCTGAGGATTGTCAAATGGGCTCTTTAAAGGCTCAACATTATCGGTATTAATGCCTTTTAAGCTTTCCATCATACCAAGGATTTTATTTAAACTTTCAGCATATTCAGTAGATTGCGAGTCGCTTAGTGATAAGCGAGCAAGGTGCGCGATTGCTGAAACGGTCTGTGCATTTAAGTCCGTTGTCTGCTGAGCATCAGATGATGTAGACATAACTTTACCTAATTCAGTATCAAAAAATTGCAAAATATCGTGCGTTATAATAAGCGATTGACTTGTTCAAAGCATCACATTTCGTTAAAGTTGCCACCTTGCATCCATACAAAGTTTAATTGAGAACGCCCCCGTGATTCTAAAACGACTAATTGGCCTGTTTTCGCCGGATTTAGCCATTGATTTAGGTACTGCAAATACACTTATTTATGCACCAGGCCGTGGCATTATATTAAATGAACCAACTGTGGTGGCAATTCGCCATAGCGGTTCGCAAAAAATTGTTGCTGCTGTAGGTCTTGATGCTAAACAAATGTTAGGTCGTACACCAGCGAATATATCAGCAATTCGTCCTATGAAAGACGGTGTAATTGCTGATTTCGAAGTAACTGAAACCATGTTGAATCAGTTCATCGGCAAAGTACATGAAAAGCGTTTGTTCCCACCTGCGCCACGTGTTGTGGTGTGTGTGCCATGCAAATCAACTTTGGTTGAGCGTCGTGCGATCCGTGAAGCAGTATTTAATGCTGGTGCTCGCGATGTACGCTTGATCGAAGAGCCAATGGCAGCAGCGATCGGTGCAGGTATGCCAGTTGAGCAAGCATGTGGTTCGATGGTTGTAGATGTAGGTGGTGGTACCACTGAAATCGCAATTATCTCGCTACAAGGTTGCGTCTACGCAGATTCACTTCGTATTGGTGGCGATGTATTTGATGAACAAATCATTAATTATGTTCGTAAAGCACATGGTTGCGTGATTGGGGAAACAACGGCTGAAGTCATCAAGAAAGAAGTCGGCATGGCTGTAACAGATGGCAAAACACTTGAAATCGAAGTACGTGGTCGTAACTTGGCTGAAGGTGTACCTCGTGCTATCACTGTAACTTCTGATGAAATTACCCAAGCGATTGCTGATCCATTACAAAGCATTGTAAGTGCAGTTAAGTCAGCTCTTGAACAGACTCCTCCTGAACTTTCTTCGGATATCGCAGAGCGTGGTATCGTGTTGACTGGTGGTGGTGCATTGCTTCGCAACTTAGACAAGCTTCTTGCTCAAGAAACTGGTCTTCCTGTTGTTGTTGCAGAAGATCCTTTAACTTGCGTGACACGTGGTGGCGGTAAAGTTTTAGAATTCTTTGATAATCCAAACCATGACATGCTTTTTGTTGGCTAAATCATAAGGACTAGGCGGTGCAACCGAATCTTTTTTCAAGACAACCGCCATCTTTTCGCTCATTTGTCATTGCGGTAATTACATGCTTGGTTGTGCTGTTCTTTGACTGGCGCATGCCTTATGTGATTCAACCTGCAAGGGATGTCTTGTATGCCGCGTATAATCCAATTTATGCGCTGGCAAGCTATCCTGTACTGTCGAGAGAATGGCTTAACCAACAAACCAAATCAGAAGCCCAATTGCGCCGTGAAAATACCGCAATGCAAGCTGAACTTCTACAAGCTCAAGTTCGATTACAGAAACTATCTGAACTCTCTGCGGAAAATAACCGTTTAAGAGGGCTTTTGGATACGCCATTAATTATTGATGGGCGTATGCAGATTGCAGAAGTGATTGGAACAGATGCTGATCCATTACGTCACATTATTATTATCAACCGTGGTTCTGTTGATCATCTAAAAGTTGGACAAACAGTTTTGGATGATAAAGGGATTATGGGGCAGTTGGTTGATGTCTATCCGCATAGTTCACGCGTCATGTTGCTTTCCGATAAAGAACATTCATTGTCTGTTCGCTTAGAGCGTACGGGGATGCGAGCGATCGTGTCTGGTAAAGGTGATTTGGGTCAACTCAAAATGGATTATGTCCCAACCAGTGCCAATATTAAAATCGGGGATAAGGTCTTTAGTTCAGGTTTAGGTGAACACTTTCCTGCGGGTTATTTAGTCGGAACAGTGTCCAAAGTGAGTCGTCATACATCGGGTGAATTCGCTGAGATTGGTGTTCAACCAGCAGCACAATTGGCCAGTGGTCATCATGTTGTGATTCTGTTTTCAGAGTCTTTAGCGAAGGAGCAGCCTTATGCCGATCGCTAGACTAAATTATGAGAAACGTAAAGATCCTCTTTGGATGATCATTATTTCGATTTTGATTGGTTCAGTACTGCTCATCTATCCAATTTCATATGAAGCAGCGGGTTGGCGTCCGCCAATCATGATGATGATCATGTTGTTTTGGATTCTTTATCAGCCTGTTTGGTGTGGAGTGTGGTTTGCGTTTGCAATGGGGATTTTTACTGATCTATTGCTCGATGCACCACTGGGATTGAACGCACTTAGTTTTGTGTTCATTACGTTTGGAACACGTTATTTTATTCGCGAAAGACGTATTCTCACTTTTGGCAATTCATGGGTAATTGCGATACTTGCGATTATCGCGCATTTGTTGTTTTTATGGATTAGTCAGACTATTTCAGGTACTCATTTCTCAATTGCTCGTCATTGGCAACCTATTTTGACGACAACTTTGGCATGGCCTGTTGTGTATTACTGTTTACATAAATGGCGAATATAATTCTTGCGTCAAGCTCGCCTCGACGGCAGGAGCTGTTAACACAACTGGGCTTGGACTTTAAGGTTCATAGTCCTGATGTGGATGAGACGGTTTATCCTGATGAAAGCGTTAAGTGTTATGTTGAACGCTTGGCTCGTGAAAAAGCCCAAGCTATTTTAACTCTGTATCCTGATGCAATTGTGATCGCTGCTGATACCAGTTTGAGTTTTGCAGGTAAAATTATTGGTAAGCCTGATTCAAAACAGCATGCTTTTGAGATTTGGACTCAGTTATCAGGTCAATGGCATGACGTATATTCAGGCATATGTGTTGCATCTCGATCTAAAATGTTAAGTGATGTGGTACGTACTCAGGTTGAGTTTATGCAGCTTAGCTCAAGCGCAATGGAAGCGTATTGGGACACGGGTGAACCTATAGGTAAAGCAGGGGCATATGCTATTCAAGGTATTGCTGCGCGATTTATTCCTCAAATAAGAGGAAGTTATAGCAATGTTGTGGGTTTGCCTTTACATGAGACAGCACAGTTATTAGAAAGCGTTAAGGCATTTGG
>NZ_MELG01000063.1:8488-10483 GCF_001767535.1 Acinetobacter sp. GWC1_38_13
TTTTTATAAAAGTTTTGAGTTGGTTATGGCAGAAGAATTGCTGATTAATGTTACGCCGATGGAATGTCGTGTAGCTTTAATTGAAAACGGTACAGTAAACGAGTTATTTGTCGAACGTACTGTGAAACGTGGTCTCGTGGGGAATATCTATAAAGGTAAAGTTGTGCGTGTGTTACCAGGCATGCAAGCTGCTTTTGTGGATATTGGTTTATCTCGTACAGCATTTCTACATATCAACGACATGGTTTGGCCGCGTTCACAGCCTACGCCAAATGTTTTCGAGCTTTTGCATCCTGGGCAGACCCTTACTGTTCAAGTGATGAAAGATATGTTGGGGACTAAAGGCGCACGCCTGAGCACAGACCTTTCAATACCTTCACGTTATTTGGTGTTGATGCCATATGGAAATCATATTGGTGTATCGCAACGCATTGAACAAGAAGAAGAGCGTGATCGTTTACGCGGTATAATTGAGCATATTCAGACTGAACATAAACTACCCGGTAGTGTGATTGTACGAACCGCAGCAGAAGGTGTGGATGAAGCCTCAATTGCTCAGGATATGTGTTATCTGAGTAAATTATGGGAATTTATTCAACGCAAACAAAAAGAAGTTTCTACACCAGAGCTGATATTCGAAGAACTCCCTCTACCTCAACGTATTGTTCGTGATTTAGCTAGCGATGAAACTGCCAAGATATATGTCGATTCACGGGAAATTCATGGCAAGTTGAGTGAATTTGTCCATGAGTTTGTGCCTTCTATTGAAAACCGCTTAATCCATTATCCTGGTGAAAAACCGTTATTTGATTTATATAACGTTGAAGAAGACATCCAAAAAGCATTACAGACGCGTGTCGCATTGAAGTCTGGTGGTTATTTGATGATTGACCAGACGGAAGCGATGACCACGATCGATGTAAATACTGGTTCGTATGTAGGTGGTCGTAGTTTAGAAGACACTGTATTTAAAACTAATATGGAAGCAACACAGGTAATCGCACGCCAACTTCGTTTGCGGAATCTGGGTGGTATCATCATTATTGATTTTATTGACATGCAAGAAGCCGAGCATCGTGCCGAAGTCATGCGACAGTTTGAGAAAATGCTAGAGCGCGACCATGCTAAAACCAAAATTACTCAGGTTTCTGAGCTTGGTTTGGTTGAAATGACGCGTAAAAGAACACGCGAGTCTTTAGAACATTTGCTTTGTGAATCCTGCCCAACTTGTCAGGGACGTGGATATGTGAAAACAGCAGAGACAGTGTGTTACGAAATATTTCGAGAAATTCTGCGCTATGCACGTGCTTTTGATTCGAAGAGTGGCTTTACTGTTGTTGCGCATCCAGCAGTAATTGACCGACTTTTAACAGCAGAAGCCCCAGCCGTCGCGGATTTAGAGCATTTTGTGAACCGCGTCATAAAATTCCAAGTTGAAAATTTATATACGCAAGAGCAATACGATATCATTTTAAGCTAAAGTTGTAACAAGATTTCGCTTAATCCTTGTTACAACTGAAATTTTACTTTCTATCACGAATTTTAAATACTAGAACCATAAGATTAGCCATAGGCATCTTCGGATGTCTTAGCCAACAATAATGAGGTCTATAATTATGAATGTAAGTGAAAGATTAGTGAACCACGGTTTTAAACATGTTTTGGACAGTAACCCAGTTAATACATGTTACATGGTGGATAGCCAAGGTAAAGAAGTGCAGATCACAACTGCGATGATTCGATCAGCCTGCCATCAGCTTTTACAGCGTTGCAGAACGATTAAAAAATAAGGGGCAATTTAAAGCCCCTTAATTTTTTTCAGGTTTATCCTTCAGCTGCCTGTTTAGGCAAACTCAAAATTGCAGCTTCAAAGCGTTGAATTTCATCTTCTAAATGCGTGAGTAGATTTTGCATTTTTGGTAACGCATTACGACAAGCGGTCAACCCTACTTCTAATTTATCTAAATAACTGGTCATTGTGATATTTAACGCCTG
>NZ_MELG01000064.1:0-10578 GCF_001767535.1 Acinetobacter sp. GWC1_38_13
GATGGATTCTGCTACAGGTGTGATTGATACCTTAATTACCAATGGTTCGACTGCGACTGAGATTATTCAACATATCGGTGAAGATCTTGGCAATTTAGGTGACCTTGCTGATGGTTCTCCACTTGAAATGGTCGCTGATGCAATCGAAGGTTTCACAGGTGGTGATCTTGGTGACAACCCTGTAACAGGTGTGATTGATACCATTACTGGTGGTACGGATGGTTCTCCTCTTGAAATGGTGACTGATGCAATCGATGGTTTTACGGGTGGTGATTTAGTTGATAACCCTGTAACAGGTGTGATTGATACCATTACTGGTGGTACTGACGGTTCTCCTCTTGAAATGGTCACTGATGCAATCGAAGGTTTCACAGGTGGTGATCTTGGTGACAACCCTGTGACTGGCGTGATTGATACCATCACGGGTGGTACGGATGGTTCTCCTCTTGAAATGATCACAGAAACTGTAAGTGAATTTACAAACACTGATGAATCATTGAGCACGATTACAGATTTACTTGGTAGCATCACAGGTGATTTGAATGGTGGAGCATTAGGTGAGATCACAAATCTTACAGAAACAATCAGTGGAAGCCTGAACGGTGATTCTCTAGATCCAATCACAGGTGCGATTGACGGATTCTGTAGTGATATTGGTTTTGATCTTAATAGTGAAAGTATTATTCTCGGAGTATCAGAACCAACACAAACGATTATCAGTAGTGGTAACTCTGTAATTGATAGTGTTCAAGAAAGTTCTACTGCGATATTTAGCGATAGTACGTTTGAAAGTATTAGTAGCTTGATTAGCTTAAGCGTTGAAAGTGGTGATGATTGTGGTTGTGATGGCGGTGTTGATAGTATCTTGACTGCAATCACAGGTTCGACATCTATACTTACTTCAGTTACGGATACAGGTACTTCAACTGCACCATTAACTGAAACTGTGACTCCACAAACATCGTTAACTAATTTATCAGACAATCTCTTCCATTCATTAAGCTTATTCTAAAAGCTTAAATTGAAAACAAAGGCCGCTATCATTAGCGGCCTTTGCTATTTAAATATACTGTAAAATAAATATCTTCAAAATTTGGGCACAAAAAAACCGCGATTAAGCGGTTAATTGTTTAAGTTGGTGCGCTCAGAGAGATTCGAACTCCCGACCCCTTAGTTCGTAGCCAAGTGCTCTATCCAGCTGAGCTATGAGCGCATTACTTATGTGCCTATTTCGGCATGTGTTACTTTAATCTTTACTTGGTGCGCTCAGAGAGATTCGAACTCCCGACCCCTTAGTTCGTAGCCAAGTGCTCTATCCAGCTGAGCTATGAGCGCCTTAAGTAAAGTGGCGGTGAGAGAGGGATTCGAACCCTCGATACAGTTACCCGTATGCATCCTTAGCAGGGATGTGGTTTCAGCCACTCACCCATCTCACCGTAACACGAGCGCAATAATACAAACTAAAACCACATTACACAAGGGATGATCCTGTTTTTTTCATCTTTTTTAAATCAATCAAATATTTTTTAAACAATTTCTGTATTTTTTCAGCATTTTTTCGTCCAACGCTTGTTAAGATAGTCTTCTCTTTATTTATTTAGATCATTTACATAAACAGAATCTTGCAATCTTTGACGTGCAGTCCAAGTTTGGATGACTTATGCTAAAGTGATCTGCCAGATGTGAAATGGAACGATATGACTAATAATTGGGTTGATCCCGAAGCAAAAGCAGAAGCTGAACGTTACGATAATCCTATTCCTAGCCGAACTCTTATTTTAACTACATTAGAACAATTACAAACTGCAAAATCTCATGCGGAACTTGTTGATCATTTCAACCTACCAGATCAAAAAAGTATTGATGCGTTAAATCATCGCTTAAGCGCAATGGTACGTGATGGTCAGCTCATGAAGGATGGTTTTAAATATCAACCTGCAACAGATTTACCAACACACGAAGCAACGGTTTATATTAATAGTAAAGGTTTAGGTACAGCGAATATTGCTGGACACGATGATGTGCTATTACCTGAACGTGAATTAAGACTCGTTTTTAACGGCGATCGCGTTAAAGTACGTCAGACTTCAGTTGATCGCAAAGGTAAACCTTGGGGTTTTATTACTGAAGTTGTACAACGTCGTGTCAAACAGATTATTGGTAAAATCGCTGAGCATGAAGGTGAATACTTTATTCAACCGAGTAATCCGAATCAGCACCAACCGATTACTTTAGAAAAAGAATTAATTGAGCATGCCAATGCCAAAGTTGGCGATATGCTACGTGTTGCGATTGATGACTACCCGACCCGTGAAGAATTGGCAACAGGTCATGTCGTTCAATCCATGGCAGATAAGGCAGATACAGAGATTATCATTCCGCAGACTATTTTAGAATTTGGCTTGCCTTATGAGTTTCCTGAAGCAGTAATCAAAGAAGCTGAAAGCTTTAAAGAACCTTCTGAACAAGATATTAAAGGTCGTGTTGATTTACGTGACTTACCGTTAGTTACTATTGATGGTGAAGATGCACGAGACTTTGATGATGCAGTCTATGCTGAAAAACGTTCAGGTGGTGGTTATCGTGTGGTTGTTGCGATTGCTGACGTAAGCCATTACGTTCGTTTAGATTCACCTTTAAATGAAGAAGCAGAAGAACGCGGTACCTCAGTTTATTTCCCACACTTTGTCTTACCGATGCTTCCTGAAGCATTATCAAATGGTTTATGTTCTTTAAATCCACATGTAGATCGTCTATGTATGGTCTGTGACTTAAAGTTATCTCGTGCTGGAAAAGTGACAGGTTATGAATTCTATCCTGCGGTAATGCATTCTAAAGCGCGTCTGACTTACACACAGGTTGGTCGATATTTTGAGGGAGTAACAGATGCTATCCCTGAAGATAAAACTATTCATAAATCACTAAATACTCTTTTCCAGCTTTATCAGACCCTCAAAGAGTTACGTGCTAAGCGTCATGCGATGGAATTTGAAACCATCGAAACCTACATGACTTTTGATGAATTAGGTGGAATCAAAGAAATCCTGCCTCGCTCACGTAATGATGCGCATAAGCTCATTGAAGAATGTATGTTATTAGCCAATGTCGCTGCTGCGGAATATGCTTTAGAACATGACATCCCAATGCTCTACCGTGTACATGAGGCTCCTGAGTTTTCACGTATCCAGAAAGTTCGTGATTTCGTAAAATTACTTGGTTTACCATTCCCAGAACAACCTACTCAGGCTGATTATCAACGTGTTATTGAAGCGACCAAAGATCGTCTAGATGCGCCAAGCATTCATGCCGTATTACTACGCTCAATGATGCAAGCGTATTACGGTGCCAAGAATTCTGGGCATTACGGTTTAGCATACGAAGCCTATACGCACTTTACTTCACCAATTCGTCGTTACCCTGACTTATTATTGCATCGTGCGATTAAAGCCTATTTAGATAAAAAGGTTTATCCTCTTTCAGGTGCAGCGCTAGATGATGCGGGTGAGCATTTCTCTCAAACTGAACGTCGTGCTGATGAAGCATCACGCAGTGTCACGACTTGGTTAAAATGCCACTATATGCAACAGCATTTAGGTGATGAATTTGTCGGCATCATCAGTGCAGTAACAGAATTTGGCTTATTTGTTACCTTAAAAGACCTCTATGTAGATGGCATGATTCATGTCAGCCAATTGGGTGAAGATTTCTTCCTCTATGATCAAGCTAGCCAAAGTCTAATTGGTCAGAATCGTGGACAGTCATTTAGCCTCGGTGATGAAGTAAAAATTAAAGTGGCTGGTGTGAATTTGGAAGAACGTAAAATCGACTTCCAATTGGTACAACAACTCACTCATTTAGGTCGTGTGATTCGTCAAAAAGCACCGCGTACAACATCAACTCGAGCAGCCACTACAGAAGAAGTTTTTGGCAAGGCACCAACGGCATCCAAAGTAAGTGAAGATGGTGAAAAGCCTGTGCGTAAGAAAAAGGATAAGAACAAACCAAGTTCTTATACTAAAAAACCTGCTAAAAAAGCTTCGACTAAGCCCGAAAATAAAGAAAAGGCAAAGAAAAAAATAAAAAAGAAAAAGTCGAATGCAAAAGCAAAGAGTGAATAATTCATAAAATAAGAGAGCTTCGGCTCTCTTTCTGTTTTAGAGTTTCAGCTTTTCTTAAATTAAGTTCTATCAAAAAACACGAGTACTCCCCAAAAGCCCAATAAGACAAGATACCAAATCTGCCCTACCAATTCTTTCCCACCAAAAGTACTCAGTATTTCAAAAGTGAGTCCAGATGCAAACAATGCTAACAGCCCAAATACCGCCAGCATGATTGCCCAATCCCCCAACCCATATAAACGTTGTGGTTTTTCACCACTTTTCTTACGTTTAAACCAGCTTAGGAATAATTTATAGTAGACATAGAGTGCCCCAGCACCACACACAAGAAAGAACAACGTCGAAGCTGGACTATTGGCAGAAGGGCTTCCAATCCCCCTAGAGCCCACATATACCGCATTGTTTACCGTAGCGCTGGAGTGAGCAGAAACACACAAAGTTAAGAAAAAACACTGATATTTTTTAATCTCATGATTAGGTTTAACCTATCTAGTTACGCATCGCGCTACAAAAAATTCTTCGTTAGATTTTCTTTGATCATGAGTTTAGCAAGAAATCGGCTTTCATCAAGACATTTACACCGAAGATAAAATTTCTTTTAAATTATAATTACTTATCAAAATTTTCAGCCACCATCCTAAACCACATACAGGCGTTTATAAATAAAAAATGAATCTAGATATAAGAGATGAAGCATAGTTACACTTGATTTCTCCCCCGCTAAGCCCTACATCTATAACTATGTTTAAAGATGAATATGGCAAAAATACAATGACACTACAGCAAGCGACACTCCCCACTCCCCAGTTTGATCAAATTCAACTTGCAGAATTAAAACAACAGATTGAACAGACTATTCAAAATGGTCAAAACTTCTTAAATCAACTCAATGAAGTTCCACAAGCTCCTGAAGACCAACTGGCAACTTTGGCGGAAGTCGATCAGCTTGAAAATAATATGAGTGAATCATGGGGAATTTTGTCACACCTCAATGCGGTTATGAACAATGCCGAAACCCGTGAGGTGTATCAGGCACTTTTACCTAGTTTAAGCGAATATTACACTCAGCTTGGACAGCACACGGTGTTGTATCAAACTTATCAACATATTCATGATAGTGCAGTATTTCAAACGCTGAGCGAAGCACAACAAAGTGCAATTAAACTCGCTTTACGTGATTTCAAACTATCAGGCGTTGCTCTCGAAGGCGAAGCCAAAAAACGTTATGCGGAAATCTCAGCACGTTTATCGCAATTATCTTCAGATTTTTCTAACCATGTACTCGATGCAACACAAGCCTACTTCAAACCATTAACCGAAGAACAGCTCAAAGGTTTACCACAAAGTAGTGTTGAATTATTAAAGCAATACGGCCAACAACGCGAGCTTGAGCAAGCCGTTGCCACACTCGACTTCCCTGCTTATTTTGCGATTATGACCTATGCCGATGATCGAGAACTTAGAGAGGAACTCTACAAAGCCTACGTGACTCGTGCTTCAGAACAATCAGACAAAACCGCGTTCGATAATACCCCTGTGATGGAAGAAATTCTGAGCTTGCGTCAAGAAATGGCTCAACTGCTTGGCTTCAATAATTTTGCTGAATATTCATTGGCTAGCAAAATGGCACCTGATGTTGATACCGTCGATAAGTTTTTGGTCGACTTGGCAGAACATGCCCGCACACCAGCCCTTGCTGAAATCGCTGAACTGAAAGCAATTGCACAACAAGATGGTGTTGAAGAATTAAAACCATGGGATTCAACCTACTATTCTGAAAAATTGAAACAACAACAATTCAATTTGTCTCAAGAAGCGCTTAAATCGTATTTCCCAGCACCCAAAGTTGTGGATGGTTTATTCCAAATCGTTCAACGTCTTTATGGTATTCAAATCATCGAGCGCCATGCTCCTGTATGGCAGAATGATGTTCGTTATTTTGAAATTGAAGATCAAGGTCAAGTCGTTGGTGGTTTCTACTTCGACCTTTATGCACGTAATGGCAAACGTGGTGGCGCATGGATGAGTGGTTTCCGTTCTCGTGTGCAAACGGCCAATGGTCTACAAAAACCAATTTGCTATATGGTGTGTAACTTTACCCCACCGATTGGCGATCAGCCTGCGCTACTGACTCATGATGAAGTGATTACGCTATTTCATGAATTTGGTCATGGCTTACATCACATGCTGACCGAAGTGGATAATATCTCAGTTGCAGGTACGCATGGTGTAGCATGGGATGCCGTTGAATTACCAAGCCAGTTCATGGAATTTTGGGCTTGGGATAATGAAAGTTTGGATGTACTCAGCGAACATACTGAAACTAAGCAAACTTTACCGCAAGAATTGCTATCTGCTTTGTTGAATGCACGTTTCTTCCAGTCAGGTATGCAAACTCTGCGTCAGATTGAATTTGCTCTGTTTGACTTAACCATTCACCGTCAAACACCCGCTTTAAACAGCGAGCAAATCCAAACTACATTAGATGAAATTCGTGCTAAATTTGCGGTTGTTCCGACTGTTCCTTATAACCGTTTCCAACACAGCTTTAGTCATATTTTTGCTGGCGGTTATGCAGCAGGTTATTATTCTTATAAATGGGCGGAAGTTTTGGCGAGCGACGCCTTTGATCGTTTCGAAAATGAAGGTATTTTTAACACCGAGACTGGAAAAGAATTTAGAAAGTTTATTCTAGCAGTTGGCGGAAAAGATACAGCACTTGATGCGTTTCGCAATTTCCGAAAAAGAGAACCAAAAATAGATGCATTATTACGTCATCAAGGTTGGACGAATACGCATAAAACCGCTTAAACTACGTCATTATTGTTCACAGGATGTAATTAACTGACATGAAAAGACAGTTCATCGCGGGTGCTAAATGCCCAAAATGTGGAGCCTTAGATCGTGTGGTTAAGATCATCACTGTGGATGACGAATGGATTGAATGTATCGAATGTGCTTATAGTGAACAGCGTCCTACTCACGTAGAACCAGCTGAACCCGCTGAGCCAGATGAAATTGGGGTGATACAATTCAAGCCTCGTCATTTTGACTAGAAAGGTTAAAAAATGATGTCCTCGTATCAAAATGAAAACTCTAAATTATTATGGATGATCATCGGTGGAATCAGTATCGTCGTGGTGCTGATTTTTGCAGTACAGTGGTTTCTATCTCAAAAAAATCATGAGGCAACTGTTACACCAACGGTGCCAACGATTAGTAAAGCTGCACCGTCAGCACGTCCAGTCGAAACGACTGAAACTGTACAAGCTGCAAGCGAAGTTACTGCACCTATCCAACTAGTTGAAGAGTCAATTATCAAAGATCCAATTCCTGCAAATGACACTTTAGCCAAAGAAGAAATTGCTAAACTGGATGATATTCATCAACAACTTAAAGATCAGCAAAATGAGCTAAAGCAACAACACACTGATGTTGATACTTTAGTAAAACTGAAAGAAGATCAAATTAAGCTTCTTGAAGCTCAACTTGCAGCACAAAATAAATCATAAATAAGTAAGGCTTTAACATGGGTTATAGCCTTAACGTCTTCGATGATTTGTTGGCCATGCTTGATTTAGTTCATCCCTTAATGTGAGGTCTTAACCTCTGTACTTTATATAATTCAATCGAAAATAATAATCGTACATTTCTTTAAAGACAGCAGAGGCTTAGAATATAAGCTGCATCCTTGCACTCACAATGATTATGACGCTGAATCAACCTAATCGTAAGCTCTTCTTAGCGATTAGCTGCCTGACCATCTCGGCTTTTCTTTTCTCCATCATGGGAATCTGCATCAGATACGCATCTCAAACTGTAGATAATTACACGATTGTTTTTTTCCGTAATTTCGTTGGGTTAATGCTTTTCCTACCATTGATTATGAAACAAGGTGCAAGCTTTGTTAAAACAGAAAAATTGTGGATGCATACTTGGCGAAGTCTGGTTGGGCTTGCGGCAATGTATGGTTTTTTCTATGCGATTGCACATTTGAAATTGTCCAATGCCATGGTATTTACGTATTCCTCACCTATTTTTATTCCACTGATTGCTTGGCTATTTTTAAAAGAACGTATTACTAAAGCAATGTTAATGGCAGCTGCATTAGGATTCTTGGGCGTATTTTGTGTTGCAAAACCTGATCAAGGATTGTGGAATTGGGTGTCTGCGATAGGCATAGCATCTAGCCTACTTGCATCAATGGCATTTGTAACCGTAAGAGCACTAACCAAAACTGAACCTCCAGAACGTATCGTGTTTTATTTTTGCTTGATCGGCTCCTTACTTTCAGCCATACCAATGTTTTGGGTTTGGCGACCTTATGCGTTGAAAGAACTTTTTTTTCTTATTGCAGCAGGAATACTTGCAAATGTAAGCCAAATTTTTATGTCTCATGCTTATCGCCTTGCTCCAGCTGGACAGATAGCACCAGTCAACTATATGGCGATCATTTTTGCGGGTGTTTGGGGCTTCTTTCTTTGGCAAGAAACACCTGATTTTTATAGTTTATTCGGTTTTGGATTAATATTACTGGCAATTATTTTATGTAGTCCTTTGAGTCAAAGGCAAAGAAAAAGTCTCTAATAAAGCACAAATAAAAAAGCACCCGAAGGTGCTTTTTTAGGAGCTAAGAGTTAGTGTTTATACCAACCAAACATTTGGAAAATGTATGGTGCGTAAGTTACCAACACTAAAGATGAGAACAATACGATAATAGGTAATAACCAACGCTCATATCGGAAGTAGAAACTTGTATATTTCTCTTTCGCTTCCTTATCTGCTGCCGTAACCTCTTCATCACCGACGGAGAGTCGCGTCAACAAATGGTTCAGCGCAACAGGCGGTGTCACATAACCAAACTCAAATGCAACCAATACGATCATCCAGAAGTGAATTGGATGGATACCATTCTCGTAAGCCACTGGAGCAATCGTTGCAGCAACAAGAATTACCGCACCGAATGGATCGGTTGTCATACCAATAATTGCCAGTAAAAGTGCAATAAATGCCAGTGAAATATAGATATTACCCAAGTGTGTAGGCAATAACTCAACCACTTCTGCACGTTCGATTAGACCACCAACACTTGCCGACAGAGCCATCAACAAGATCAATGCACCAATATGTCCTACAGTTTCTGATGTTGCAAAACGTAAAGCACCACCAAAACCAAAGCCTTTGCTGCCATGTGGATCATGAGACTTTAAGAACTCAGACTTTTTCTCATGCTCACGAACTAAAGCTTCATGCTTAGGATCTGTAACTGGTACTGGATGTTTAGCCGCAAATAATTTGTCGAACAAAATCATCGCGATTAATACCAATGGAAGAATCATTGGTGCTGTAAATTCATTGATTGATGTATCTAAAGCAAGCTTATAGAACATCACCACGGCGAAACCAATGATCACATAAGGAATCACAGGAATACACGCGCGTAACATACCAGGTACAGCAACTTTCGGTGAATTCACACGGAATTTTTCTTCAGCAAGAATCAATGAAACGCCTAAGAAAATAAATGCGGTTAACCAGAAGACATAAATACCGTGATCAAATAACTCTGTTGAAGTCACATGACGACTATCAAGCATCGAAATCAAAATCACAAGTAAACAAGGACGGATCACTACACCTAGTGAACCTGACATTGCAGATACCGCTAAGGCATATTGACGACGTGCACCAGAGTTCCAAACCTCTTTATAGATGATCGCACCAGCTGCAATAACGAAAATACCAGAAGCACCTGTATATGCTGTTGGAATCGCTGCTGCAATCAAGATTAACCAAGTTAAAGTTTCTGGAGCCAAGTTCCATGGACGTAAAATATTCAGGAACAAATCCATGACACGCGTTTGGGTTAGTAACATACCTGCCCAAATGAACAATGCTAGGTTTAAGAAAATCCCTGAGAATTCAACCAAAATACCGAGGTAAATACCTTGCCCCATTGGATAATCCATGAAGAAGGTAAAAACAATACCTGTCACAAGTGACATATAGGCATACAAAGGTACGCTTAAGAATGCTAAACCAACATTTCCTTTTTCTTGAGCATTTTTAGGGACCAAGAATAATTGGAATACACTGATAATGGTCATGACTACGAATAAAATAATCCATAACCATGAAATCGCCATCGTTTTAGCTGTAACTTCAACACCAGAATTGAGTAAGGACTGATATTGGCTCCAAACAGAAGCACTTAATAATCCATTACCCAAGATCATCAAAGTTGAGTAAACACGATAATCAATTTTGCTTTTTGGCGCACGTAAACCAATATGGTGGTAGCGCAAAGATGCTGTAATCGACGTAAACAAGACCATAACTAATAAAAGAACAGTCTGGTTTTCCGATCCAACCTTAAAGATACCGAAGAAAGATGTTTCAACTTGACGATATGTACGAATGCTTGGATGTGCTTCCAAATGCTTCATAGCTTTATCGTAAA
>NZ_MELG01000065.1:0-17900 GCF_001767535.1 Acinetobacter sp. GWC1_38_13
TCAGTTGATTGGATCTGTAGTTTATCGCGTGAAATTGGATCTTTAACATTTTTATCTAAATGTACCCATGACGATGGTGTGTCTTTGAGTGCATTTGCCATGAATGTTGTCCAAATTGGTAGGGCTGCAACGCCGCCGTATTCTCTACGACCTAATGTGCGTGGCTGATCAAAACCAACCCAAGCTACCGCGACTAACTTTCCATTAAAACCTGCGAACCAAGCATCTTTTGCATCATTGGTTGTACCTGTTTTACCACCTAAATCATCACGACCAATTTTAAGCGCTGCACGACCCGTACCATGTTGAATTACATCGCGTAAGATATTCGCCATATCATATGCTGAACTTGATTTTAATATACGTTGAGCTTGACGATAATCGCTATTGGTTTTGGTGTCGACTGCAGAAGTCGTTGTTTGTGCGTCTGAAGCTGCGAGTGCATCATCTAAAGATTCATTAGTGATCTCTTTGGTTTTAGCTTCTTCTACAGCTTGTTGTTCTGCATAAGCATTTGGATTGTTGATACATGGGATGCAGGCATATTCAGGTTTTGCCTCATAAATAACTTTACCTGTTGCATCTTCAATACGTTTGATGAAATGTGGTTGAATTCGATATCCACCATTTGCAAAAGTAGCATAACCAGTAGCCATTTGAATTGGTAATACCTGTGGTGTACCTAAGGCAATTGTGTAGTTGCGAGGAATCTGTTCTTCTTCTAAACCAAAGTCCATAAACAGCTGTCTAGCTCGTTCAATTCCTACATTTTGCAATAAACGAACCGAGACCGTATTTCGAGAAAGGTAAAGCGCACGACGTAGAGGGATCATCCCAAGATAGCGTCCATCAGAGTTCTTTGGTGACCATTTCCCAATACGGATCGGGCTATCATTTACCATGCTATAGGGTGTCATACCTCGTTCTAAAGCGAGTGCATAAACAAAAGGTTTAATGGTCGAACCAGGTTGTCTCCAGCCTTGCACAGCACGGTTAAATTTCGATTGATAAAAATTATATCCGCCAACGACTGCTTCAATTGAGCCATCATTTGGGTTTAAGGCGATTAATTGCCCTTGAACTTTTGGAACTTGGACCAGTGACCAGGCTGATTTGTCTTCATTAGGACGTAAGCGGATAATGTCCTTTACCTTCACAATTTGGGATGCGCGAGAAGGCGCACCACCAACGCTATTCGCATTGCGATAAGGACGTGCCCATGACATGCCTGACCAATTTACGGTGACAGTCGAGCCATCTTGCATCAAAGCTTCAAATGAATTGGTATTTACTTTGGTTACTTGCGCTGGAAAAGTATTTGCATATGCCATAAATTGATTAAGTGGTTTGTCGTGATCTTCAGGACCACGCCAGCCATGTCGTCGATCATACGCCTCTAAACCATCTTGAATGGATTGTTCGGCGAATTTTTGTTTGTTGCTATCAATCGTTGTGTAAACTTTATAACCAGAATCAATCGCTTGTTCACCAAAATGTTCTACTAGTTCAGAACGAACCATTTCACCGACGTAAGGATGAACATTACTCACAGAGCGATCAATCATATTGAGATTGATCGGTTCAGCAACTGCTTTTTGATACTGTGATTGATTGATGTAACCTAGCTGTAACATTCGACCTAAAATCCAGTTACGACGCTCTAAAGCACGTTCAGGATTTACGACTGGATTGTATTTCGATGGTGCCTTAGGTAAACCAGCAATCATCGCCATTTGAGCGATACTAAGTTGATCTAAATTTTTGTTGTAATAAATTCTGGCTGCCGCAGCAATTCCATAGGCATTTTTACCTAAAAATATCTTATTTACATATGAACTTAAGATTTCTTGTTTGGTTAGATTTTGCTCTATTTTTCGTGCTAAAAATACTTCGGTAAGCTTACGCTTAAGTGTCCTTTCTGGGCTTAAATAATAGTTTTTCGCAACCTGCATGGTGATTGTTGAGCCACCAGTTTGTACGTCGGAACCTGTAATTGATTCAGTGAGTGCTCGACCTAAACCTTTGAAACTGATGCCATTATGTTCGAAGAAAGAGGAGTCTTCCGCTGCTAAAAAAGCATGGATAAATGTAGGGGGGATTTGCTCATATTGAACTGGAATGGATAGCTTCCCACCATATTCTGCAATTAACTTATTATCAGCTGTATACACCTGTAATGGCTTCAATAATGGCGCTTTTTTAAGAGAGCTCATATCTGGTAAAGAGGGTGCTAGATAGAGATACATGCCATAAAAACCCATTGGAAGTGAGACTAAGATAATAATAAGCATCAAAAAAAATGGGCGAACAATGCCAGAACTGGATAGCTTTTTCATAATAAGTAAGTTTTAATAAGAGCGAATGGCAAACTAATTGTGGTCAGTATATCCTTTAGACATACGGATTGTTAGATGAGATATTGTATCCGTATAAATTAAAGACCAAAACAAATTAGTGTGTTGTATTTTTGGGGATAAAAAAATAAATAGGAAAGTACTGTGCTCAGGTTATATCGTAAACCAAATAAGGGGTTAGTGGGTGTCGATATTAGTTCGACAACTGTTAAGTTATTGGAACTCTCTGTTAAGAACGGTCGATATTGGGTTGAAAGTTATGCATTGATGCCACTACCTGAAAATAGTGTGGTTGAGAAAAGCATTTTAAACCCAGAAGCAGTTGGCGACGCGCTTGAACGAGTTGTTAATCTTGCAAACCCTCACACTACCAATGTGGCTATTGCCGTGCCTACTTCGATGGTCATTAATAAGATCATCGAGATGGATGCTGACATGACGGATGATGAACGGGAAGTTCAAATTCGTATGGATGCAGAGCAATATATTCCATTCCCATTAGATGAAGTTAGTTTGGACTTTGAAGTCTTAGCTGATCGATTGGCAAATCCTAATCGTGTCAATGTGTTATTAGTCGCTACGCGTACTGAGAATGTTGATTCACGTGTTGAAGTTCTGGAACTAGCAGGTCTAAAGGCAAAGATTGCTGAAGTCGAAAGTTATGCGATGGAGCGTGCTTTTAGTGTATTCGCTGATACGCTACCTATGGGTGCGAATACAGTGGGTATTCTAGATATTGGGCATACGATGACGACGTTATCGGTCATGCAAAAAGGTAAAATTATCTATACTCGTGAGCAAGTATTTGGTGGAAAACAACTTACTCAAGACGTTCAAAATCGTTATGGTTTATCTTTTGAAGAAGCTGGTCGAGCTAAAAAAGAAAGAAGTTTGCCAGATGATTACGATACCGAAGTTTTAGAACCATTTCTTGATGCAGTTGTGCAACAAGCTGCACGTTCGCTGCAATTCTTTTTCTCATCTTCTCAATTTAATGAGATTGACCACATCCTGTTAGCAGGTGGTAATGCCAATATTCCAGGTCTAGCTAAACTGTTGCAACAAAAGCTAGGTTATCGAGTAACGATTGCCAACCCATTTTTACAAATGGGCTTTTCTCCCCAAATCGATATCAAAAAAATAGAAAATGATGCTTCATCATTGATGGTGGCATGTGGATTAGCATTGAGGAGTTTTGATTAATGGCAAAGATTAACTTACTCCCTTGGCGTGATGAGCTAAGAGAACAACGAAAGAAACAATTTATTGCATATTGTGTAGGGGTTGCTGCATTAGGTGTGGCATCAGTTTTGGCGGGATGGGGTTATCTTGATTACAAATTAAATGATCAAGAGCAAGCGAACCAACTGATTGTGAGCACAAATCAAAATCTTGATGCTCAATTAAAATCCTTAGATGGCTTGCAAGAGCGACGTAATGCAATTATTGAACGGATGAAACTCATTCAAGGTTTGCAAGGTCAAAGACCTGTTGCTGTACGTTTAATCGATGAATTGGTGCGAGTAACTCCGCCAACCATGTATTTGACTAAATTTACACGTACAGGAGATAAGTTCACGATTGAAGGTAAAGCTGAAAGTCCAAACACAGTAGCTGAATTACTGAGAAATCTTGAAGCATCACCTTGGTATCGCAACGCTTTTATGAATTCCTTTTTAGCGGCTGAAGAGAAAAAAGACAAAACTGTCAGCTCGCTTATACCTCGTATTGAAGAAAACTATGGAAGTTTTGTTGTAACTGTTGATCTTGGTGAAATAGGCACAACAGTTGAAGCTGACCCATTAGCAGAAACGGTCGCATCAGGAACAGTGGGGGCAGCACAATGAGTCAAGAAGAATTAAATGAACTCAATCAAGATGTTGCTGTAAAGAAAAAGAAAATGACAGTAGAGCAATTCTTTCAGCAATTTAATACGCTTGATATGAATAATTACGGTAGCTGGCCGCTATCTGTAAAAGTGACATGTTGGATTTTTGTTTTTTTAGCTGTTTTAGCACTTGGTTACTTTGTTGTTATTAAATCTCAGCTTGAGCGTATTGCTAATGAAGAGGCTAAAGAGCAAAGTTTATTGAATGAATTTAGAGAAAAAGACTCTAAACTGCGTAATTTGCAGCGTTACCAAGCTCAGTTACAAGAAATGGAAGCTAATTTTAATCAGCAACTAGAACAATTGCCGAAAGAAACTGAGATTCCAAGTTTGGTTGAAGATATTAACTTGACTGGTGTGAATTCGGGGTTGAAGTTTAAGAATATTCGCTTAGAAAATGAGGTTAAGCAAGAATTCTTTATTGAACAACCGATTAGTATTGAAGCAACTGGCGATTATCATGCATTTGGAGCATTTGCTACAGGTATTGCTGCACTGCCTCGAATTGTAACTTTACATGATTTCACGGTTGAAGCTTCAGAAGATAAGACGAAGAAGTCAGATATTCCTGTTGTGAATTATTCTGTTAAAGCCAAAACCTACCGTTATGTGGGGGCTGATGATGCAGCAAATACTGAGGTTGGAGCGGCGGTACCTCCTCAGAATAATCCACCTAGTCAAGGAGGAACTAACTAATGAATAATTATAAATTATTATTTAGTTTTATGGCTGGGCTTGTTTTGGTTGGGTGTGATTCAAAAATTGACGCCGTAAACCAAAAAATGGCTGAAATTCGGAACGAACCTGCTTTACCTATTGAGCCAGCACCGGTATTTAGCCCTGTACCATTATTTAACTATTCAGCACATCAATTGAAAAGTCCATTTATGCCAAGCTCATTGGCGGCTGAGTTGAAAATAATGGCGGGTAAACGTGTTTATCCAAATTTCAATCGTCAACCGCAACCACTGGAAAGTTATGCGTTGGAATCCCTAAATATGAAGGGTAGCATGCGTGGTAAAACCAATGAAACGATAGCACTGATTCAGACCCCTGATCGACAAATTGAGCGGGTGCAGGTTGGAAACTACTTAGGAATGAATCAAGGTCGAGTGGTAAAAATTAGTCCGACTCAGATTGATTTGGTGGAAATTGTACCAGATGGGCGTGATGGTTATGTGGAGAGACCAAGAACACTCGTTCTAATTGGTATGGCACCATAAAATTAAGGGAATAAAAATGAAAAAACAGATTAAAGATTCTTTATTTGGGGAAGCGAAGACCATGAATCATGCATTCCGTCAATTTTCTATGGCTGCGGTTGCAATTGCTATTTCGCAAGTAGCTTCGGCACAGGTGGGTATTACAAATATTGTGCCGATGAACTTGGGTGATCAGGGTACTGAAATCAGAGTCATGTTTAATGGTTTGCCTCCTCAACCACAGGCCTATCAACTTGAGCAGCCTGCTCGTTTAATTTTAGATTTTGATAAGGCTCAGCAGAACTTAAAGCAAACGTCTATTCCTGTTTCAACCAATGAGGCAAGTTCCGTCAATGTGGCTGCAGATGATCAGCGTGCACGTTTGATTGTAAATTTAAAAGACTCGGGTGCTTTCACAACCCGTGTTGAAGGTAATACTTTTGTTTTAAAAATAAATTCTGCAAAACCAACATTAATCAGTAATCCTACGGTTGCTACTCGACAAGTTCAACAAGGTGTTTCCAATATTGGTTTTCAAAGAGGAAATCAAGGTGAGGGGTTAGTTGTTATTGATTTATTGGGAGGTAATACACCAGTAGATGTACAACAACAGGGGAGTAAAATTGTTGTTCGCACTCTTGGAAATAAAATCCCAACTCACTTGGCACGTCGTTTAAATACTAATGATTTTGCGACCCCAGTAGCAAGTATTGATGCTTATAACGACAAAGGAAATGGGGTTATTACTATTCAATCTGCAGGTAGCTATGAGTACATGGCTTATCAGGCAGAGAACAAACTTACAATTAGTTTAAAAAGACCAGAAGATAAGTCACCGAATAAAGCTAAACCACAAAGCTATACTGGAAATAAAATTTCATTAGATTTCCAAGATATCGAGGTTCGCCGTGTTTTGCAATTATTAGCAGACTTTACCGGAATCAATATGGTTGCTGCTGATACTGTACAAGGAAATATTACACTACGTCTTAAAGACGTTCCTTGGGATCAGGCTCTTGATATCGTTTTAAAAACAAAAAATTTGGATAAACGTCGTAATGGAAATGTAATTTGGATTGCACCAGTTACGGAGTTGATCAAAGCGGAAGAGGATGAGGCGAAAGCAATTGCTCAAAGTGTGAAGCTTTCACCTTTGCAAACAGAGTATATTCAATTGAGTTATGCGAAAGCGGCAGATATTGAGAAACTGATCACACAAGGTAAAAATGGCTCAGGTAATGGTAATCGTAATCAGGGAGCTAATGATCTTTTAGGGGATAGTGTAGGTAGTTTATTGAGCCCCCGAGGAACAGTTTCAATTGACCCTCGCACTAATACATTGATTATAAATGATACTTCTCAGAAAATTGATCAGATTCGTAAAATGATCGATTTGCTTGATGTGTCTGTTAAGCAGGTCATGATTGAAGCACGTATTGTGCGTGCGAGTACAGACTTTACTAAAGAAATGGGGGTAAAGTGGGGGGTGTTATCTAAAGGGATTGCATCGAATAATGATTTGCTTGTAGGGGGGAGTGATCAAACCTTGTGGGATTTACGAGGTGAACCAAATAATACGGGGGGGTATGATGTTGAACGCCCAGATAATCTGAATGTGAATTTAGGTGCTGTAACCCCTGGTGCAAGTCGCATAGCATTTGGTTTGATTAGTCTTTCAGATTTCATGTTGGACCTAGAGTTATCGGCAGTTCAAGCTGATGGTTATGGTGAAGTAATCTCAACTCCGAAAGTTCTAACCGCAGATAAGCAAGCTGCAAAAATTGAATCAGGGACTCAAATTCCTTATTCATCTTCTACGGGTGGTGGAGCTAATGCTGTTCCAAAAACTGAATTTATTGATGCGACCTTAAGTTTGGATGTTACACCAAGTATTACCCCTGAGGGTAAGGTGATGATGAAATTAAACATCACCAAAGACTCACCAGGAACACCAACACCTACAGGGCAGCTAACGATCAATAAAAACACGATTGATACAAATGTCGTGGTTGATAATGGTGAAACTGTTGTGCTTGGTGGAATTTTTGAGCAAGAAAATATTAATTCTCAGACCAAAGTTCCATTCTTGGGTGATTTACCTTATGTTGGGAAATTATTCCGCAGAGAGTCTAAACAAGACAATAAACGCGAGTTGCTTATTTTTGTTACGCCGAGAATTGTTAATGACACTTTGACAAGAAATCATTAATATATTTTCAATAGTCGCAATGAATATAGGTGGCGCGTTGCCAAGCAAAGCGTTTGAATCCCTACCAAATATTTATTTGGTAGGGCCAATGGGGGCAGGTAAAACAACAGTTGGTCGGCATTTAGCAGAATTGTTAGGTCGTGATTTTATTGATAGTGATCATGAAATCGAACGTAAAACAGGCGCTACCATTCCATGGATATTTGAAAAAGAAGGTGAAGTGGGATTTCGTTTACGCGAGACAAATGTATTAAATGACTTAACTTCTCGTTCATCATTAGTTCTAGCAACAGGTGGTGGTGCAGTTACTCAAGCAGAAAATCGTCAATTCCTTCATCAGCGAGGAATAGTTGTTTATCTTTATACGCCTGTAGAACTTCAACTGCAGCGTACCTATCGTGATAAAAATCGTCCATTACTTCAAGTTGAAAATCCTGAAAAGAAACTCAGAGAATTGCTAGAGGCGAGAGATCCACTCTATCGCGAAGTTGCTCATTATATTATTGAAACAAATCAAGGTGCAGCAAGAGATTTAGCTCACAGAATTCTTCAGTTAATTTTATCTAAACAAGTCAAGTAATTTATTTAGTGGTTAATGCTATGCAGACGTTACATGTAGAGTTGGGGGATCGTCGGTATCCGATTTTTATTGGTAGTCATTTAGATCCCAAGAGATTACTTGAACCTTATCTGCACGGACGACAAGTGATGTTGGTATCGAATACAACTGTCGCGCCTTTATACGCTGAGCATTATAGTGAGGCTTTAGAACAATTAGGTAAGCAAGTTGCAACTTGTATCTTGCCTGATGGCGAACAGTACAAGGATATTGCACACTTGAATCTGATTTTTAATGCCTTATTAGAATCTGGTTTTAATCGAGATTGTACGGTGCTGGCCTTAGGTGGTGGAGTTGTGGGTGATATGGCAGGTTTTGCATCTGCTTGTTTTCAACGAGGTGTAAATTTCGTGCAAGTTCCTACAACTTTACTATCTCAAGTTGATTCGAGTGTTGGGGGGAAAACAGGAATTAATCATCCACTGGGTAAAAATATGCTGGGTGCGTTTCAACAACCTCAAGTTGTACTTGCGGATATGGCGCAGTTAGAAACCTTGCCTGATCGAGAGTTGTCGGCGGGATTGGCAGAAGTGATTAAATATGCCTTACTTGGTGATCTTGATTTTTTAAATTGGCTTGAAGAGAACATGGATGGGTTGGTTGCTCGAGATGCTAACCTATTAGCTGAAGCAGTTTATCGCTCTTGTGCTCATAAGGCTAGAATTGTTGCAAATGATGAGAAAGAGCAAGGTGAGCGAGCTTTGTTGAATTTAGGACATACATTTGGGCATGCAATAGAGTCTTATTTAGGTTACGGTGTTTGGTTGCATGGAGAAGCTGTTGCTACGGGTATGGTGATGGCTGCTGATTTGTCTGAACGTTTGGGTTGGATCTCAAGGGGAGATCTTGAGCGTACAAAAAAAATCATTCAACGTGCTCGTTTACCGATATCATGTCCAAAAATTCCTCTTGAAGAATTCTTAGCTTATATGGCACATGATAAGAAAGTTTTGAATGGTCAATTGCGTTTGGTTTTGTTGAAACAACTTGGACAAGCAGTGATCACTAAGGATTTTGATGTTGAGCTGATGAAACAAGCAATTCTTGCAAACCAAAGCGCGTAATTAAAATTAGGGTAATATGGCTGTGTCACGATCAATTTGGCAAAATATTCAACAGTATAGCTGGCTTTTTTTCTCTATCGCTTGTTTGGTGGCTGCACTGATATTTTGGGCTGTAACGGATCGTGATGCACTTGTTGAGGTGGATCACCCTTCTAAAAATGAAGCACAGGTTGAAATTAAGTCCGAAAAAGTAACAGCGACTACGAATTTAGGTGCATTAACGAATGAGGTTAAACCACTAGATCTGACAACTCGTGTTGTTGTGTCGAATGAACATGCACCTGAATTCCGTGGAACAAAATTTATCAGTGAAAATCAACGTCAATGGGTTGTTGAAATTTTTCGTAGTTCGGATGAGGCAATTGTTAAAAACTTTTTGTTGAGTCGTGCAGATCGGAATAAATTTAGTTATTTCCGTTTGAGTGGTGATCAACAAGTTGAACAATATGTATTGGCATATGGTCTTTTCCCAAACGCTGAAGAAGCTAAACGTCAATTTTCCCAACTTAATTTAGTTCTACCAAAATCAATACATCCGACCATTCATCAATTATCTACTTATACGTCTTATGTAAATGATTTAGGCTCAGATGAGTTAAAGTCAGCCTCGAATCAGTTATTTGAAGTGCGATTGAAGCCAGCAGCATTACCTAAAATAGATGAAACTTTATTGATGAGTGGGCAGCAGGCGAAAGGTTCATCAAATACCGTTACAACTCAGAGTGTAAATACATCGACAACTGTGACTACAACTGTGACTCAGCGCGATGCACAAGGTAATGTAGTTAATGTTAGACAAAGTCAGTCTAATCAACAAAATAACAGCTCAACTCCTGAAGAAATAAGAGAAAATTCAGATTCTTCCAGAAGAGAAGTAACGGATCCGTTTAATTAATATTGCATTAAAATGGTGCAAAATAGTTCAAAATTGTTGCATTAAGCTTTTTTTTGGTGCAATTTTGTTCTAAAAGGAAACGTCGCATATCTTTATAATTTTTAGTTATTTTAACTTTTTTAATGATTTAGTAAATTTATAATTTTATGGCATATTTTTTGCATCGTTGTGGTGCTAATTTATCTGCTCATTGCTCTTTTTAGTGCTAAATGATTCATTATTTTGGTGAAATGTAAAGTTTTTGTGCTTTACAAAGAAGTGTGAAGGTGTAATAACTAAAAACACTTTGTATGGTGAAATGCGATGAATCTCCTAGCAGAACAGCGTATATTGCAAATCCGCCAGAAAAAATGTTTTCGCGAAGCATTGAACTTTATATGAGTTGATCGGCAATATCGCAGAAAATGAATTGATTGTTTGTTGCTCGAAAGAGCCATGTTGAAAGAAGGGTACGCTATGCACATGCCATCGCCTAATACTGTAGCTCCCGCTCAAGGTTTATATCAACCTGATGAGTTTAAGGATAACTGTGGTTTTGGTTTGATTGCCCATATGAAGGGTGATTCAAGTCATCATCTTGTGGAAACCGCAATTCACAGTTTAAGTTGCATGACGCACCGTGGTGGTATTGCCGCAGATGGTAAGACGGGAGATGGGTGCGGATTGCTATTGGCTATGCCGAAACAGTTCTTTCGTGACGAAGCTCAGAAGTTAGGTACTAATCTTACTGAGATTTTTGCTGCGGGTACTGTATTTTTAAATATTGACCCTGCTTTAGCTCAAAATGCCAAAAATATTCTGAACAAAGAAATTACAGCTGAAGGTCTTACCGTTGCAGCATGGCGTGTTGTGCCGACAAATAATGATGCTCTAGGTGAAATTGCGTTGCAATCACTTCCAGCATTTGAACAAATTCTAGTGAACTGCCCTATGGGTGTCACTGAAGTTGAGTTTAATCGTAAACTCTTTTTAGCGCGTCGTCGTGCTGAACAACAATTACAAAATGATCCTTTATTTTATGTGACTACTTTAGCCACAACAGTGATTAGCTATAAAGGCTTGATGATGCCTGCTGCTATTGCTGACTTCTATACTGATTTGGCAGATGAGCGTCTAAAATCACATATCGTTGTATTCCATCAACGCTTCTCAACCAACACATTGCCGCGTTGGCCATTGGCTCAGCCTTTCCGTTATCTTGCACACAATGGTGAAATTAACACTATTACTGCAAACCGTAACTGGGCTTTGGCGCGTACTCCAAAATTTGAAAACCCATTACTTCCAGGCTTAACTGAATTAAATCCAATCGTTAACCGTACAGGCTCGGATTCTTCAAGCTTAGATAATATGCTTGAAATCTTAGTTGGTGGTGGTATGGATTTATTCCGTGCACTACGTATGTTAGTTCCACCAGCTTGGCAAAACGTTGAAACCTTAGATGCTGACTTACGTGCTTTCTATGAGTTCAACTCTAAGCATATGGAAGCTTGGGATGGTCCAGCAGGTTTGGTTATTCAAGATGGTCGCCATGCAATCTGTATGCTTGACCGTAATGGTTTGCGTCCGGCACGTTGGGTGATCACTAAAAATGATTACATCACACTTGCATCTGAGATCGGTGTATGGGGGTATGAACCAGAAGATGTGGTATCTAAAGGTCGTGTAGGTCCTGGTCAAATCCTTGTTGTAGATACACTGACAGGTAAAGTACTCGATACTAAAGATGTTAGTAACCATCTTAAAAACATGCGTCCATACCGTGAATGGTTGCGTGATCACGCAATCCGTTTGCAAGCGAACCCACAACTTGAAGAACAATTAGTTGATCAAGGTTTAACTGGCGATGCATTAAAAGCAGCTCAAAAAATGTTTATGGTAACATTTGAAGAGCGTGATCAGTTGTTACGTCCTATCGCTGAAAGTGGTCAAGAAGCGGTTGGTTCGATGGGCGATGATACGCCAATGGCAGTATTGTCTCGTCAGGTACGTCATGTGTCTGATTATTTCCGTCAACAGTTTGCTCAAGTAACCAATCCACCAATCGATCCATTACGTGAATCGATTGTGATGTCATTGGAAACTTGCTTGGGTCGTGAGCAAAACGTATTTGAACAAGGTCCAGAGCACGCTGACCGCATCATTATTTCAAGCCCTGTATTGTCAAACTCAAAAATGCAGCAGCTTCGTGATGTGGAAAAAGAGCGCGAAGGTTATGGCGTTGTTGATATCGATTTGAACTATGCTGAAGCAGAAGGCTTACAAGCAGCAATTGCTCGTATTTGTGAAGAAGCTGCTCAAGCTGTTCGTGATGGGAAAACACTGATCGTATTAACAGATAAGAACCTCCGTGAAGGCTTCTTACCTGCGAATTCAGCATTGGCAACAGGTGCCGTACATCATCACTTAATTAAAACTGGTTTGCGTACAGATGCAAACATTTTAGTTGAGACAGGTTTTGCCCGTGATCCACACCAATTTGCAGTATTGCTCGGCTTTGGTGCTACAGCGGTTTACCCTTACTTGGCTTATGATGTAATTAATGACCTAGTTGCTAAAGGCGAGTTATTGGGTGATCCAATCCACGCACAAGCAAACTTCCGTAAAGGTATTGAGAAAGGCTTGTTGAAAGTTCTTTCTAAAATGGGTATTTCGACAGTTGCTTCTTATCGCGGTGGTCAATTATTCGAAGCGGTAGGTTTATCTTCTGAAGTTGTTGATAAGTGTTTCCTTGGTGTACCAAGCCGTATTCAAGGTGCAACATTTGCAGATTTAGAAAACGATCAGAAAAAATTGGCAACAACTGCTTGGCAGAACCGTAAGCCGATTGATCAAGGTGGTTTACTTAAATTTGTATTTGGTAAAGAGTACCATGCTTTCAACCCAGACGTGATTAACTCACTTCACAAGGCTGTTCGCTCAGGTCAATATCAAGACTTTAAAGAATATGCAGAGTTGGTGAATAACCGTCCTGTAGCTACGATTCGTGACTTATTCAAATTAAAAACCACAAATTCAATTGCGCTTGATCAAGTTGAAAGCATTGAAGATATCCTTCCGCGTTTCGACTCTGCTGGTATGTCTTTGGGTGCATTATCTCCAGAAGCACACGAAGCAATTGCAATTGCAATGAATACAATTGGTGGTCGTTCGAACTCTGGTGAGGGCGGTGAAGACCCAGCGCGTTACGGCACGATTCGTAACTCGAAAATCAAACAGATTGCATCAGGTCGTTTTGGTGTAACACCAGCGTACTTAACTTCTGCTGAAGTTTTGCAGATTAAAGTGGCACAAGGTGCAAAACCAGGTGAGGGTGGTCAGTTACCAGGTGGTAAAGTGAATGGCTTAATTGCACGTTTACGTTACTCGGTACCCGGTGTGACTTTGATTTCACCACCGCCACACCACGATATTTACTCAATTGAAGATTTGTCTCAGTTGATCTTTGACTTGAAGCAAGTCAACCCTCAAGCAATGGTATCGGTAAAACTGGTATCTGAGCCAGGTGTTGGAACCATTGCTGCAGGTGTAGCAAAAGCTTATGCTGACTTCATTACCATTTCTGGTTATGACGGTGGTACAGCGGCATCTCCACTTTCATCAATTCACCATGCAGGTTCGCCTTGGGAATTAGGTTTAAGTGAAGCGCATCAAGCACTTCGTGTAAATGATTTGCGTGGTAAGGTGCGTGTACAAACTGATGGTGGTTTAAAAACAGGTCTGGATGTAATCAAAGCAGCAATTTTAGGTGCTGAAAGCTTTGGTTTCGGTTCTACACCAATGATCGCATTAGGTTGTAAATACCTCCGTATTTGCCACCTGAACAACTGTGCAACTGGTGTTGCAACTCAGCAAGATCATTTACGTCAAGAACACTATATTGGCGAACCAGAAATGTTGATTAACTTCTTCAAATTTATTGCAGAAGAAACGCGTGAATGGTTAGCTGCTCTAGGTGTTGCATCACTTAAAGATTTGATTGGTCGTGTTGATTTGCTTGAAGTTTTACCAGGTGAAACTGAAAAGCATGCTCATCTTGATCTCAGCGCTTTATTGACTTCACATCCATCTGCTGAAGGTAAAGCTCAGTATTGCCAAGTTCAAGGTAATGCGCCATTTGATAAAGGTGTATTGGCTGAGAAAATGGTTGCTGAAATGCTACCAGCGATTGAAGCAGGTACAGGCGGTTCATTTAATTTCACTGTTGGTAACTGTGATCGTTCAATTGGCGCACGTATTTCAGGTGAGATCGCACGTCGTTACGGCAACTTAGGGATGGAAAACAGCCCAGTTGTGATGAATCTTGTTGGTACAGCTGGTCAGTCACTTGGTGTTTGGAACGCAGGTGGTCTGCATATCAAACTTGAAGGTGATGCGAACGATTACGTTGGTAAAGGCATGGCGGGTGGTCGCATTTCGATCTTCCCACCAAAAGGTTCACCGTTCCAAACACAAAATACTGCAATCATCGGTAACACTTGTTTGTATGGTGCGACTGGCGGTAAGTTATTTGCTGCGGGTACTGCGGGTGAGCGTTTCGCTGTTCGTAACTCAGGTGCTTTTGCGGTAATTGAAGGTGCTGGCGATCACTGTTGTGAATATATGACAGGTGGTGTGGTAACTGTCTTAGGTAAAGTTGGTCATAACTTTGGTGCGGGTATGACAGGCGGTTTCGCTTATGTACTTGACCTTGATAATGACTTCGTAGACTACTACAACCATGAGCTGATTGACCTAAATCGTATCTCTACCGAGTCGATGGAAGATCACAAAGAAAATCTACTGCGTATCCTTGATGAGCATATCAAAGAAACAGGTAGTGCTTGGGCATATAAAATCCGTAATGAGTTCGACTTCTATAGTCGTAAGTTCTGGCTTGTAAAACCAAAAGCTGCTAATTTGCAAACGCTTTTGAAAACAACCCAAGCTGATCCACAATAATTCCACGACTGCAAAGACATAGGCAGGTGCAGAGATGAGAGACATCGCTGCGCCTACCCACGGAGAGAGACATGGCAGAACGCCTCAATAATGACTTTCAATTTCTGGATGTACCACGTCAAGATCCAGAGAAAAAAGATATTACTGTCCGCAAAGCAGAGTTTGTGGAAATTTATAAACCTTTTACAGCGGAAGTGGCTGCAAACCAGACTCATCGTTGTTTAGGGTGTGGTAACCCTTATTGTGAATGGAAATGTCCTGTACATAACTACATTCCAAACTGGTTAAAACTGATTGCTGAAGGTCAAATTTTCCAAGCAGCTGAACTTTGTCATCAAACCAATACATTGCCAGAAGTTTGTGGTCGTGTATGTCCACAAGACCGTTTATGCGAAGGTGCTTGTACTCTAAATGATGGCTTTGGTGCAGTAACGATTGGTAATGCTGAAAAATATATCAACGATACTGCCTTTGCTTTAGGCTGGCGCCCAGATATGTCTGGCGTTAAATGGACGAATAAAAAAGTTGCAATTATTGGTGCAGGTCCAGCAGGCTTAGGCTGTGCAGACATTCTTGCGCGCGGTGGTGTAAAACCAGTTGTATTCGATAAACGTCCTGAAATTGGTGGTCTACTTACATTCGGTATTCCAGAATTTAAAATGGAAAAAGATGTGATGAAACGTCGTCGTGAAATCTTCACGGGGATGGGCATTGAGTTCCGTTTGAATACTGAAATTGGTGTCGATGTAACGATCGAACAGTTGCTTGCTGAATACGATGCAGTATTCATGGGTATGGGAACATACACTTATATGAAAGGTGGTTTCCCTGGTGAAGATCTTGATGGTGTTTACGATGCATTAGATTTCTTAATTGCGAATGTAAATCGTTGCCAAGGCTGGGAAAAAGATCCAAGCGAATACATCAGCGTAGATGGCAAAAAGGTGATTGTTCTTGGTGGTGGTGATACTGCGATGGACTGTAACCGTACTTCATTACGCCAAGGTGCACATGATGTTACATGTGCTTACCGTCGTGACGAAAGCAACATGCCTGGTTCTGCGCGCGAAGTGAAGAATGCCTATGAAGAGGGTGTGAAATTCCTATTCAATCGTCAACCAATTGAAATTGTCGGCGAAAATGGCAAGGTAACAGGCGTAAAAGTCGTGACTACACAGATGGGTGAGCCTGATAGCCGTGGTCGTCGTAGCCCTGAGCCAATTCCTGGTTCTGAAGAAGTTTTACCAGCTGATGCAGTATTGCTTGCTTTCGGTTTCCGTCCAAGTCCTGCGGATTGGTTTGGTTCTGCGAATGTGAGCCTAGATGGTTCAGGTCGTGTAGTTGCAGCTGAACAGCAAGAGTTTAAGTTCCAAACATCTAATCCAAAAATCTTCGCAGGTGGAGATATGGTGCGTGGTTCTGATCTTGTCGTAACTGCTATCTGGGAGGGTCGTCAAGCAGCTGAGGGTATTTTAGATTACCTTGGTGTTTAATCCAGAAAATATTGTAAAAGACGTTGAAGTAGAGCCTGCATTATGCAGGCTCTACTATTTTCACCTTATCTTTTTGGTAGTTTTGGCAAATCGTATAAGCTATTTTGCCTTATGCTTGACTATCCTGCGGCGTAATACTCAAAGCTAGTATATAAAATCTGCAGGAACTCTAGATGGCACTTGCAAATGCAAATTCAGAGAAAGGCTATTTAAATCGTCCTAAATCTTTGGGAATTACTGTGCGTCGTTTGCAATTTAATCCTAAAAAAATTCAACGACACTATTTTGCTAATTCTCCGTTAATGTCGCATCTTTTAACTGCGTTATCATCCACTTTTCCAATTGGTGAACAATATTTTGTGAACAGTGTGCGGAACGTACGAGATAAAGTTAAAGATCCTCAGTTACAAGCACAAATTGCTGCATTTATTGGACAAGAAGCAATGCATTCTAAAGCCCATGCTGAGTTCAATGATGCATGGCGTAAAGAGGATTATAACCTTGATCGTTTTCAAGCGTGGTTGGCAAAGCGTGATGATGCACTACGAAACATTCATCCAAAATTACAGCTCGCTTTAACTTGTGCATTTGAACATTTTACTGCGATGTTAGGTGGTTACATTCTCAAACATCCAGAAATATTAAGTACTTTAGATGATGATGCAATGAAATTATGGGTTTGGCATGCAATTGAAGAAATTGAACATCGCTCTGTTGCCTTTGATGTCTATCAAGAGGTCTATGGTGATGATCGTATTCGTCGTTTATTAATGCGAAGTGTAACCACTGGTTTTGCAAGTTTGACGTTCTATGCGACCTTACGTTTAGTTTGGCAAGATAAATGGAAAAGCTTACCGAAAGTCGGTGGTAATCTATTTGGAATCTATTTACTTGTAAAAATGTTAGTTCAGCTTATTCCTGAATATTTATCGTATTATCAAGCGGATTTTCATCCTGCTAAGCATGACTATACGAAATTGGTAAACTACTGGAAAGCACGTATGGCTGACGAATATGGAATGATAAGCTTTCAAGAGGAAACCGTATCTAAAATTTACAGTTAATTAGGCAGGCAGCATAATACTCCTCGTATTGCAAAGCATTACTTCAAGCGAATTGAGTAATGCTTTTTTATTTAATCTGTAAGCGTCCGCTGAACCCCATGCCTATTTTTTAATTTGAGTTGGATTTCCAGCGATGTGGCAGTAATTCTTCTATTTGGGTCGCTTTATGCG
>NZ_MELG01000066.1:0-6523 GCF_001767535.1 Acinetobacter sp. GWC1_38_13
AGATTAACCCGTTAGGTCAGGTGGCCTAACTTAAATAAAAAAGTCTCCGACAAACCCGGTACGGTTCACTCCGCAATGTCACCTGTATGCATCCAACCTGCGGCATCAATTACTTCACGGGTTTTTTCTTCTTCGCCCCAATAGCCTGCCATTACCGAGTAACCTCTAACGCATAGCTCGCCTAAAGTTCCTTGTGGTACGAGTTGCCCTTCAGGATCGACGATTTTGATTTCGACATGTGGATGAACATGTCCAACTGAACTGACGCGTTTATCAATGGTGTCACTCACGGAGCTTTGAACGCTGACTGGTGAAGTCTCAGTCATGCCATAACAAATCGTGATTTCTGACATATGCATGCGATCAATCACACGCTGCATGATTTCACGTGGGCATGGGCTTCCCGCCATGATCCCTGACAACAATAAGTACCCCATAACAAAACACTGCGGTAATAAAATCCCCGCGCCCCAATAATTTGAAGTGTTAAAGCCTACATCAGGAAATAATATACCTCCTAAAACCCAGTTATAGCGCAGGATTGGTGCAGTTAACAAAGCGCCGAAATTAATCGCCATATAAGCTTGATGTTGCGCGTATTCTTTGCGTTTTAAATGATAAATAGATAACCATAAACTAATAGTTACAATGATTACTAAAATCCATAGACCAACGTAAAATGAAAACGAATCATAAATGGTCTGAACAGGTGTAATCGTGAGATAAATTGCAGCTGCAATCATCGCAAGCTGTGCAGTCACCATGTATAAAGCACCAAAGCCTCGATGCCAAGGTGGATATCTATGTCGAAAGGCTGGCCAAAACTGTAAGGCACCAAACAGCATACAGATTCCTCCCATCACATTATGAAATGACAGTACGACCATGTTCTTTATTGGCATTTCTGCATAATGGTACATCGAATAGGTGAAGTAACTATCTGTACCATACGAGTGTTGATCAGATGTAACTTTACTCATTGCATATAACCATACCCCAGAGTGTTGCCAAGCTTGATTCAGTGCAGGATCATCAGAATGATCAGTATCAGCAGCTTTGTTGGTTTGGTGACGTTGCTCTAAAATTTGTTATGAACCAAAGATTGCTGGCGCAATATTTACCCGTCCCATATCAATTGCAAAAATAGCGTATAGACTTAATAAAGATGCACCAAAAATTACGAGGAACTTTAATATCCAATTACGCCAAACAGTTTTATTTTTCATTGGAAATAATGGATTTGAACTATCCGTCATCGTTTTAGTCCGCGCAAAAAGTGATAATGGGCATTCAAACAAGTTTTTTGTTTTATTTTCAGCCAATACTTATCAAAATCAGCCATTTTTCATTATAAAACAGATTTATTCTGCTCTAAATTCAGTCTCAAACTGAAAATAAGCCTGCTTGGCATCTATTTTGCTTAAACAGTATTACGTTTTATAAAAATTGTAATATTAAGAGGCAGTAGATATGAGTTACGTTGCACGCGAGCTCAGCCAAAAAAGCAAAATGTTATTTGGTTTCGGGTCATTTCTAATACCGATTTTACTGTGGTGTGCTGTGAGTTACTTTCCATTTATTTGGCATCCACAAGTAAAGATTACAGATTCTGGCAGCGTGACCTATTTACAGGTCGATAGTCGAATTGCTAAAGATATTTTCTATACCGAAGCACAAAGTGCTTTAGACCAAGGCAACACACCGCCACAAGGTGTTCTTGTTAATCCTATCTATTTGCCAGCACCGCATGAAGTTGCTATTGCATTAGTAACCGCTTTTACAACACCACCCGCGCAAGCTAATGATCCGTGGTTTCATGAAAGTCTTTGGCAGAGTATTAAACTCGTATTTACCGCCTTTTTTATTTCTTCTTTGGTCGGGGTGCCCTTAGGTATTTTGTGTGGTTTTTCTAGAACAATTTCTCAACTTACCGAACCCTTTGTTGAGTTTTTTCGTTATCTACCAGCCCCTGCTTTTGGTGCTTTGGCTGTTGCCATATTAGGTATCAACGATGCACCAAAAATAGCCATTATTATCATAGGTACGTTATTTCAACAGATTTTAATTATTGCCAATACAACTCGATTAGTTGATCGCAGTTTAATTGAAGCAGGTTTTACACTTGGAACGAACAAAACCAAAAGCTTAATTCATGTGGTGATTCCTGCTGCCTTACCTGAGATTTATCGAGATTTGAGAGTTTTGTTGGGTTGGGCGTGGACTTACTTGATCGTTGCTGAATTGATTGGGAGCACATCAGGTATTACGTGGTTTATTACCCAACAAGCACGTTACCAAAATTTTGACAATGTTTATGCAGCCATTCTCATTATTGGTGTGATTGGTCTGATTTGTGATGTCATTTTAATGAAACTTGGGCAGCAGCTTTTTAAATGGAAATCAGGAGCACACTAATGACAAATACCCATTTCAATGCTCGTGAATATTTTGATCATATTTATGAGCGTGCTGTCATCTTAGAAGCAAAACAACTCACGCAAAGCTTCAAACACGGTAAAACTGAACGAACTGTTTTAAACCAAATTGATTTAAAGATTCATAAACGTGAGTTTATTTGTGTGATCGGTCCTTCTGGCTGTGGAAAGTCAACATTCAGTCGGATTGTCGCTGGACTTGATTCTTATTCGGGTGGAGAGATTTTGATTGATGGACAACCGATCATGGGTCCTAGTCCTGAGCGCGGTATGGTGTTTCAAGGATATACACTGTTTCCGTGGAAAACAGTCAAAGAAAACGTGATGTTCGGCCCAAAAATGAAGGGACAAAGTGATAGTACGGCCGAGGCTCAAGCACGAGAATGGATTAATATTATCGGCTTAGAAAAATATGAAAATCAGTATCCTCATCAACTCTCTGGTGGAATGAAACAGCGTGTTGCGATTGCCAGAGCATTGGTGAATGAACCCAAAATTCTATTGATGGATGAACCATTTGGCGCACTTGATCCACATACCCGTCAGAAGATGCAACGGCACTTGATGGATTTATGGCAAAATATTGATATCACCATTATTTTTGTCACTCATGATATGGATGAAGCGATCTTACTCGCTGACCGTATCGTCGCATTGAAAGCCAATCCTGGTGAAATAAAAGAAATTATCGAAGTAGATTTACCTCGCCCACGTCATCCAGATCAAATGCTTTGCCCTGAATTTAAAGCATTGCGTCAACGTGTGGATCAACTCGTTCATGCCGATGAAGATCAACTCGATCCAGCACTTGAGGATTTGCCGTTGATTCCTCGTATGACTAAAGTAAGCGAAGATTGAAAAGCTGATACGTCAATAAAGTAAAAAATTTACAGCCCACTTATAAGAGTGGGTTTTTTATATGGAAGTATTCATTGATATATTTGATAGATAAAAAAACTCCCTCATGAAAGGGAGATTTTTAAGAGCTAATGATTAAATTTAAAAGTATTATTACCCAATATATTAAAACTATTTCACCTCTTCAATAAGCGTTGGGAATATCACGCCATCAACATCCACTTTAGTGGTATAGACTCCATTTTTAAAATTAAATTCGTTGACGTGATAACTTGAGCCATAGATAGAATCAAAGCTGTCGGATTTGGTAAATACCTTCTTATTTGCTTGCAGATCAAGTAAATGGGTTCCATCAATAAATTGAGCATATTGAGCAGCATCTAAACCGACTCGTTTTGCCATGATTGCTACAGCATCGTCTCGTGTTGCTGGATCATTGATATATTTAACAGTTTTATCCCATACCTGAATGATTTTTTTCCAATCTTCCTTATTTGCAGCAAGGTGTGTCATATTGACGGTCAAAGTATCATAAATCAGTCCCGGCTTATCTTTGGATGAGTAGATGATTTTAGAACCAGCAACCGCTTTTAATGCTTGATTGGCTACAGGTTGCCAAACTGCAATTGCCGACACATCAGGACTTGCAAACACTTGAGGTAATTCATTGGTTACTGCATTCACTAATGTCACTTCAGAGTTTGCTACTTTGGTATCATCTAAAGCTGTGTTGAGTAAATGATGATCAACCAATCCTTTCTCAACTGCAATTTTTTTACCTTTCAAATCAGCAATATTATTAATTCCACTTTTGGCAATAATGACATCATTTCCTGCGGAATAATCAGTTGCCAAAATCATGATGCCTTTGGTACCACCTGATGCGATCACCAAGTTATCACCATTGGATACAGAAACGGCATCGAGCTGATTGGCAGAAAATGCATTGATAGATGCAG
Organism: Acinetobacter sp. GWC1_38_13; assembly: GCF_001767535.1. Taxonomy (NCBI): domain Bacteria; kingdom Pseudomonadati; phylum Pseudomonadota; class Gammaproteobacteria; order Moraxellales; family Moraxellaceae; genus Acinetobacter; species Acinetobacter sp. GWC1_38_13. Next base: position 4,253 of record NZ_MELG01000066.1, read on the forward strand.
AATAATCGAACCATTTGAATTCGACATTTACCCCCGCTTCTTTAAACCAACCCTTTTCAATAGCAACTTGCCATGCCACCCAACCTGGCCAATCACTATAGCCAATTGTAATTGGCTTACTATTGGTACTGCCTTCAGTTTTTGCCTTTGATTCTGGTAGTTTTGCTGTGTTGTCACAGCCCCCTAAAAAAATCGCTGTCAGCACAGATGCTGAAATCAGAGTTTTTTTGATCATCTTATGCTTGCTCCTATTATGCTTTGATATTTAGAACTTTTTGTCACTATGAATGTTTATGTGTTTTGTGCAATTGGCGGCATGACGGCATCCATCAATTCCAAATGCCCTTTAATTACCCCTTTTAATGCAATGAACTGCTGACTAATGGCTTTCAAATCACTACTGACACCTTGCATCAACATGACTTGTAGAACCTTGTCATCATCTAATTGAATATGTAATGAACTAATTACCTGAGCTAAGTGTTGTTGTTGAAGGTCAACAAGTTGTGTTCGAAGTGGTTTTAAACTAACGTCATACAACAATGTCAAAGTGCCAACCATAACCTCATCGTTTTTAGCCAGATCATCGATTAAGTGCCGATTGATCATGTCCAAGATTGCTTGTGAACGACTTTCGTAGTGTTGATCTACAATTTTTTGATCAAGTGCATTCAATGTAGTTTCGGGCACAGTAATACTGATTCGAGCTAACTTTTGCTTGGCCACAGTCTCATCCCTTTACTTTGCGTTCTGGGTGATTTTGTTTGATATACAAACCTGCCCTAGCACTGAATAATTCGACTAGAAATTTCTTAATAGGATGTCTTTCTACAGCATTAGTTTTGACTTCACACATATCTCAGCTCCTACAAGGGTATTACTAAAATTAGTTTTTGTATTACTTGTTTAGAATGCAGAATATGTGCCAATTTTTAGTGATTGAGATTTGTTGAATAAAGTTAAATTAAATAATAAAAAAAGCCCCACTACGCTGAGGTGGGGCTTGTTTAAAGTACTGTATGGCATCAGTTTATTCCATTGTTATTACTCATGTTCTGGTTATTCTTTTTATACATGTTGGAATGAACCAATGTTTGTGATTTAGTGATCAAGTTGGTTGCTCTCCTCTATTTATACTGTATATAAATAAAAGCAGAAAGCATGCCAAAATATCAGATAGTTTGGATTCGCTCAGAACATAATATAAATAAGCTACATAAGTAATGAAAGTAAGAATGAAGCTGATTTCCCAATCTTAAAAATGCCTAAAAAATGTATCAACTCGCACCATTTAGTTACGCTGAATGCATCAAAGTGTGGCTATATTTTACTCAGTTTGGGCCAACTCTTATTTTGTGGGGATCAAGAGCATTTAAGAAAAAAAGCCGTCGAATATAAACACATTCAAAAATGTAATTCTTAAATTAAAAAAGACCGCTTAAGCGGTCTTTTTTATTTCAATCTCATTAAGCCACTGGCGCTAGTGTAAATAACACCTGCCCTGTTTTAACAGTTTGTCCTTTTTCGATCGTAATGCTTTCAACCTTCATGCGTTCAGGTGCAACAATCGGAATTTCGATTTTCATAGCCTCGATGACTGCAAGTGTTGCTCCTTCCTCGACAATATCGCCAGATTGACATTCAATTTTCCAAATCGAACCTGGCATATGTGATTCAACTGCACAACCACCATCAGGAATGATGACGGTTTCACCCTCATCAACAGCATCCAAACTCTCTGAGACATATTCTGCAAGACCTGCCTCATGCCAACGACGACGTTCAGCATCAAAGTTAGCTTGTTGAGTTGCTTTAAAACTTGAAATGGTTTCAGCATTGTCTGATAAGAATTGATTATATTCTTTGAGGTTTAAAACACCTTCCTCAATTCTGAGTTTGAGTCGTCCTGCCTTAAAATCCTCACGCATCTGCATGAGTTCTGTTTCAGAAACTTCATAGAATTTAATCTGATCAAAGAAGCGCAATAACCACGGTTTACCTTGCTCAAAGTCTGCATTTCTACGATAGCGAGACCACATTTGAGTCGTTCTACCCACAAATTGATAGCCACCCGGTCCTTCCATTCCATAGACACACATATAAGCACCGCCGATTCCAACAGCATTTTCAGGTGTCCAAGTTCGTGCAGGATTATATTTAGTCGTTACGAGTCGTTGACGTGGATCAAGCGGTGTCGCAACTGGTGCACCGAGATATACATCACCTAAGCCCATCACCAAATAATTTGCGTTATACACCACATCTTTTACG
>NZ_MELG01000066.1:6594-16825 GCF_001767535.1 Acinetobacter sp. GWC1_38_13
AGACAGTGCGTGAAGGAACTTGCATTTCAGTCACATCAGGCAATTCTGTTTCTGCTTGTTTGAGTAGGTTTAATAAATTCTGTTGATCCAGTTTGAGTGAGTCATAATGAATTTGAAGTGAACGTATTCCCGGTGTTAGATCAATGATACCTATGATGTTTTGATCTTTGACCCACTGCATTAATGCATGTATGCGGAATCTCAAATTCAGGTCTAAAACCAATTCGCCATACTCAACCAACATGTAGTTATTACCAGCGGGGCGATAAACAACATTTGGCGTATGATCTTGACCATCTAAACGATCTAATACGGCATCATTTAAGCTATCAAACTCAGCATAAAAGCTTTGACCAAATTGCACATCATTAAGATGCTCAGTACTGAGCATATGATGATAGGTTTGATTTAATTCGGTTGCTTGTTCATATCGAATAGGAACAAATTTGACTTTGTCTCCTGCTTTTAATTGACCTAATTTCCAAAGTTCAGAATGAACAACGACTGCTGGGCAAACAAAACCACCAAGACTTGGACCATCAGGACCTAAAATGATTGGCATGTCTCCAGTAAAGTCGATTGCTCCAATAGCATAGGCATTGTCATGAATATTGGAAGGATGTAAACCTGCTTCGCCGCCATCTTCACGCGCCCATTCTGGCTTTGGTCCGATCAAGCGAATTCCTGTACGGCTTGAATTGAAATGTACTTCGAAGGAATGTTCAAAGAAGGCATCAATATCTTGTTTGGTGAAAAAATCAGGCGCACCATGCGGACCATACATCACTGCAATTTCCCAACTGTTTGAGAATGTCGGGACTTGTTCTGCATTTAAACTTGTTTGTTGATCTGAACTAAAAGAAGTGATTGGCAACATATCACCAATTAGCAAATTACGTCCTGCGTGACCACCAAATTGACCTAAGGTAAAAGTCGCTTGTGAACCCAAGTATTCAGGAACATTCAAACCACCTTTGATGCCAATATAAGTTCTACATCCTGTGATGATTTTACCGCATTTAAGGATTTGTCCTTTCTTGACATTCACCGTTTGCCACATTGGAATGTGCACACCATCTAAGGTTGACGGCATGTCACCACCTGCAAGCACGATTTGGCTATCACAGTGAAACTTTAAAGTAGGTCCATGCAAGGTACATTCTAAACCTGCATTATTGGATGCATTGCCAAGTAGTTGGTTTGCCACGTTTAAAGATAAAGGGTCAATCGCTCCAGACGGTGGTACACCCACATCCCAGTAACCTAAACGCCCAGTGACATCTTGTATAGAAGTTTGAATACCAGCTTGCAATACTTCGATTTTTTGAGTTTTCCATTCAAAAGTATTGAGGAAACGAGTGGTTTGAGTACCTGCTTTAAACACTTCACAATCAATAATATTCTGTAAATATTCAAGATTGGTTTCGATACCTGCCACATGAGTTTTGGCTAAGCTATGATTCATTGCTTGAATAGCCGCATCTCGATCATTTGCCGTGACGATAATTTTAGCAATCATCGGATCGTAAAATGAGGAAACAGTCGAGCCAGTTTCTACCCATGTTTCATTACGTGCTTGATCATCAAATTCAACAAAGGTCAGTAAACCTGCACTCGGTTGGAAGTTTTTGATCGGGTCTTCAGCATACAAACGAACTTGTATCGAATGCCCTACTGATTTCAAAGATTGTGTTGGTGCTGTCCAGTCGCCACTCGCAAGTGTGACCATCCATTCAACCAAATCCACGCCGTATACTTGTTCTGTGACACCATGTTCAACTTGTAAACGGGTATTTACTTCCAAAAAGTAAAAATCTTGCGTGTCCGTATCCATCACAAATTCAACAGTCCCCGCTGAACGATAATTCACGGATTGCATGAGTTGAATCGCAACAGTCTGAATATATGAACGTTGTTGATCATTTAAATGTGGTGCTGGGGTTTCCTCAATAACTTTTTGATTGCGACGTTGAACAGAACAATCTCGTTCACCTAAAGCTAAAACTTGTCCTTGACCATCACCAAATATTTGCACCTCGATGTGGCGAGCATTCTGTACGAATTTCTCCAAATACAATCCTGCATCTTTAAAGTTTGCCTGAGCAAGATAAGAAACTGTTGCGAAAGCATCTTTAAGTTCTTCAGCATTCCATACCAAGCGCATGCCGATACCACCACCACCTGCGGTACTTTTTAGCATCACAGGATAACCAATACGCTCTGCTTCAACCAATGCCTCTGCTTCATCAGCCAAAAGTTGGCTACCCGGCAATAGCGGAACATTTGCTTCGATTGCAAGTTCTCGAGCGGTATGTTTCAAGCCAAATGCACGCATTTGAGCTGAGTTTGGGCCTATAAATGCAATTCCTTGTGATTCACACAGATCACAAAATTCAGCATTTTCAGATAGAAAACCGTAGCCCGGATGGATGGCATTCGCACCTGTTTGTTTGGCGACTTCTAAAATTTTGTCAACATTCAGGTAACTTTGACTCGCGGGTGCATCACCGATATAAATCGCTTCATCTGCTAAGGTCACATGCAATGAATCTCGGTCTGCCTCAGAGTACACAGCAACGGATTGGACACCTAATTTTTTTAGTGTTCGAATAACACGACATGCAATCGCCCCACGATTGGCGATTAAAACTTTATTAAACATAGACTAAGCCTCCTCTCCATCACGAATCACTAATTGGATCGGTGTCGGGTTATAGGCATTACATGGATTATTCAGTTGCGGGCAATTAGAGATCAGTACGATTAAATCCATTTCTGCTTTAATCTCGACAAATTTACCCGGTGCAGAAATACCATCATCAAATTTCAAATGTCCATCAGATGTAACAGGAACATTCATAAAGAAATTGATATTTGGACCAATGTGACGCACATTCAAATTGTGCTTTTTCGCGATGGGATGTTTGGCTAAGGCATACATGAAGTTGTTACGGCAACTATGCATAGGATAAGTTTCATGTGCATAGCGCACAGTATTACTTTCGCAAGAACATGCGCCACCTAACGTATCATGACGACCACAGTTATCATCATGAATGACTGCAATTAACCGTCCAAAGTTACTGTATAAAGGTGTGCCTTTTTCTAAATAGATATATTGATTCATGGCAAGCGTATCTGTAGCGCTATAACGCTCTTCAGGATTTTCTACTGAGATAAACAACGTATCAACAGCTTGGTTGCCCTCTAAATCGATAATCCGAAAGTATTGCCCTTTTTTGACTTCGCACATCCATGCTTCACCCGCAAGACACACTTCATTTAATGTAGCTTTTTCAAAAGTATGTAAAACCGTCATGATGCTTCTCCTATAGCTTAATATGCTGAACTCAATGCGAAGTAACGTGCGTTATTTTGAAAAGCACGTTGATTTTGTGGACAGGCATCACGACAAATATCGTGGTCGGCTAAAGAGTTGGCTTTATACAAAGACAATTGAATATCACTTGGTTGATAGAGCGAACTGTTATCTAAACCATGTGGAGCAGCAGAAAGGAAAACCAGACAATCCATTTCAAAACGTAATTCAATGATTTGGCTGGTATTGTCTGATTGGGTATAGCTTAGAGCACCTTGATCATTGGGACTCACTTTTGAGAAAAGGTTTAGGGTTGCACTTAAATCAGTTTGTGACAGTGAAAATTTCGCCATCTCTACCAATAAGCCATCGACACCGTTTTGGTACATTTCATTTCGTGCATCTTGAAAACGACGTTGACCAAATTGTTTGGTGATTTGCTCAGGGCGACTCGCCCCACAGAAAGTATCATTCCAACCATGGTCATCTTTAACGATCGATGCCATGACACGCCCTAAATCTGAATATAAAACATTGCCCGTCGTTAAAAATGCAGTATGTTGTCCTTTTAAGGTGTCTGGCATGTTGTAACGTTCGAGTTTATCTTCAGCATTCACACAAAACAGTGAAACATTGGCGTTTGAAGCCAGAGCTTTAAACTGAAGAACGCTCCCTTTCTGAACTCGTCCAGACCAATGATGACCACCTGGTAGTTTTTCAGTCCAAAGACTCTGATTATTATGATATTCGCCCATTCGCATGACCTCTTTTAAGGTTTAAGTCCAACCTCCCGGGCTTTTATCCCTCCGTGTAGTTCTTGCGAACCGTGAACTCTCGGTCTCAGACATAGTCAACTTTTATCCGTTGGCTATCGGAACCCTAGATCACTTTATGATGGAACTAATAAAGCAAATGGCATGCCAGTTTGGTAATACGTTTTTTTGATTTCGTCATACTTTTTTGACTCAAAACAAGGCATTTTAGTGAAGATGCACTAAAATTATTCGAAATATGACCTGTAATAAAAGTCACAGCTGTTTAAATCTACTTTTAGAAAAAGATGAGATAGATATTAATGCCGATCAATTAATCATGCTTTTGTGATCACTGATTAATAAATATCTCCCTCTATTTATAATTTCTTTTCGAGTTGACGATCCATAAGACGAAACAATGGTCGAGTCAGATTCATGACTGCGCTTGGTGCTGTATTTAATAAAGCATTAGCAATCGCACCACTTGGACTTGTAACGCGATAAGGTTTTTTCTGAACAGCTTTCACCAACCAACCCACTGCTTTCTCTGTATCCAACATTCGCATGTGTTTATAGATTGCAGTTTTTGATGACATTGGTGTTCTAACCATCGGGAAATAAACTACACTCACATCTATACCTTGATCTCCAAGTTCCATTTTTAATGAACGAGAAAAGGATTCAAGTGCAGATTTGCTGGCTAAGTAGGCTGAAAATAGTGGGATTGGGACTTGTGTCGACATGGTTGAGACATTGACGATATGCCCTGCATGATTAGTAAGAAAATGCGGCATTAATGCTAATGTCAAACGCACAGCAGCAAAATAATTAATTTGCATCGTGCGTTCATAGTCATGTAATCGATCAAGTGCTTGTGTGATTGGTCGACGAATGGATCGTGCCGCATTATTAATCAAAACATCAATGTTCTCATGTTCGGTTAAAATTTTTTCAATACAGCCCTTTGCATCTTCATCAATTGTGATGTCTACTGGATAAATCCAAGCCTGACCGCCTCGTTGCTCAATCGTACTTTTGACCCTTTCCAATTCTTCTTCGCGTCGTGCAACCAAACAGACTTTAGCGCCTAGATCAGCAAGTTGAATCGCAGCTTGTTCGCCTATACCACTCGAAGCACCTGTGATGATGATCGTTTTATTATTTAAATTCATGTCATTATCCAATAAGTTATTTTCGACGATCTATGTACTCAATATAACCACGCCCTTCAATCAAAGTATCTTGATATTCACCTTTATAGTGATAAGCGCCGACATAACCACTACCCAGACCATAAATCATCGGGGTATCTACACAACCGTTTATAATAGTTATGATTTTTTGTTGGTCTTTAATAACCCATCTAAAGGTTTCTGGTAAATTCATCTCTACACCATCAGGAGAGATTGCAGCTTTATCTTGATAACTTAATACTTCAAATTCTGCTTCAAAACTTTGGTTATATTGATCTAAACCACGTATAAAGGCTTTGCTGACAATTTTCACATCTTTTAGGCGTGTGTCATTCAGTAAAAGCTGAGTGTTATCATCCAAGTTAATAATCTGATAAGTAAAAAAATCTAATGGAATTTTAAAAGCAGAAGGAATGGCTTTATCTCTAATCATATAAGGACTAATACAGGATGCATATTCAAAAGTACAAAGTCCGTTGATTTTTTGAGACTCTCCGCGATAGCTGACTACACCTTCATACTGTGAAAGCAAACTGAAATGATCGTAAATTGGGCTTTTAATAAACCATGTCACTTTATCTGTATTGGTAATTCTAATATTGAGCTCGAAATCCGTTGTACGTGCATTCACGTGATAGTCTGGATAGTTTCCTGTAATGGTAATGTTTTGCCCCAACTGAATATGCGATCCATCTTCATATAACTGACATTCTTTAGGAATTGAATAACCTTTGAATTGATCAGGATAAGTAGCAGCTGTTCCCATAACCGCGGTTGCATTATTTCGAGGTGAATCTTTGAATACATGATCGGTATCAAATGCCAATGCACCGGGTGTGCCGATAACTGACATAATTGAAAAGAATTGATGAGGTGCTGGTAGTTCAGGAATCATCACCCCATAATGAGTCCAACCAATATGTTTGGCTTGATGAAAAGGTTTTAATGCATAGCCTTTAGGAAATGCCTTGCCGTCTTGCGATGCAGAACTGTCAAGCAATGGGAAAATTGAATGAATCAACGATGTGATTGCAGGTTTTGTCACTAATTTTTCAGTGTTTTTTATCAAAGAGAAATTCATCGTAGGACTCACTTTTATATTTAGCGTTATAGTCAATAAAATGCAGAATAAGTTGTTAAATTTGACTTTTAATTACCAAAGATTATGTCAGTTCGGTCAAATTGATTTTTAATAAGATGAATCTTTTTTAATTATAAAATCGTAATTCAAAAGTTTTGGTTTAAATCATGAAAAAAGGTGCATGATTAACATACACCTTTCTTAGATCAAAAGCTTTGAGGCTTAACTTACAGCTTTTGCACGAGCTGCATGCAATTTTTTGTAGCTTTCAATCAAACGTAAATGACGATCCAAACCTTCTAATTTCATACTAGTAGGCGTTAAACCATAAAAACGAACATTACCTTCTACTGAACCAATAACTGCGTCCATACGTTCATCACCAAACATACGACGGAAGTTCTTTTCGTAATCTTCCAACTCCATCTCGTCATCAAGAATAACTTCTAGCACGACGTTCATACATTGATAGAACAAACCACGTTCTACAGTGTTGGTGTTGTATTGGAGGAATTGCTCAACTAAATCTTTAGCTTCTTCAAATTGCTTCAGAGCAATATAAATAAGAAGTTTTAATTCCAGTAGTGTCAATTGTCCCCAAACCGTATTGTCATCAAACTCTATGCCGATTAAGGTTGTGATTTCAGTATAGTCATCAAGTTCGCATTCTTCTAAACGTTCAACCAGTGCTTCAAGACGTGTGTCATCTAAACGATGAATATTTAGAATATCTTCACGGAATGCCAATGCTTTATTGGTATTGTCCCAAATCAAATCTTCAACTAAATAAATCTCAGAATAATCTGGCACGAGGATACGACAAGCTGTAGCACCTAAATGTTCATAGACAGCCATGTAGACTTCTTTGCCCATTTCTTCAAGAATGCCAAATAATTCAGCAGCCTCATCTGCATTCGAGTTTTCACCCTCATTGGTGAAATCCCATTCTACAAAATCATAATCAGATTTTGAGCTGAAGAAACGCCAAGATACTAAACCACTTGAATCAATAAAGTGTTCCACAAAATTATTCGGTTCAGTCACTGCTTCACTTTGGAAGGTTGGCTGAGGTAAGTCATTGAGACCTTCAAAACTACGACCTTGCAATAACTCAGTCAAACTACGTTCTAAAGCCACTTCAAAACTTGGATGCGCACCAAATGAAGCAAACACACCACCTGTGCGTGGGTTCATCAAAGTGACACACATCACAGGGAATTGACCGCCCAGAGAGGCGTCTTTAACCAATACTGGAAAACCTTGTTCTTCTAAGCCTTGGATACCTGCAACAATACTTGGATACTTAGCCAAAACTTCTTCAGGAACATCAGGTAGTGCAATTTCACCTTCAATAATTTCACGTTTTACTGCACGTTCGAAAATTTCAGATAAGCACTGAACTTGAGCTTCTTCTAATGTATTCCCTGCACTCATACCATTACTGAGATACAAGTTTTCGATCAAGTTTGATGGGAAGTAAACTGTTTCGCCATCAGATTGGCGTACAAAAGGAAGTGAACAAATACCACGTTCAATATTCCCAGAGTTAGTATCGTATAAATGCGTACCGAGTAACTCTTTTTCAGGATCGTAAATCTCAAGACAGTATTCATCTAAGATTTCTTTTGGTAGCTCACCATTTGGTCCTGGTTTAAACCATTTCTCATCTGGATAATGCACAAACTCTGCATTTGCAATTTCTTCACCCCAAAATTGATCGTTATAGAAGAAATTACAATTAAGACGCTCAATAAACTCGCCTAATGCAGATGCTAGTGCACTTTCTTTGGTTGAGCCTTTACCATTGGTAAAACACATAGGCGACTGTGCATCACGAATATGCAGTGACCAAACATTCGGTACGATATTACGCCATGATGCAATTTCAATTTTCATGCCTAAACCAGCCAAGATTGCTGACATATTGGCAATGGTTTCTTCTAAAGGCAAATCTTTACCTTGAATATAAGTAGTACTTTCAGATGCAAGATTTGGCATCAATAAAGCTTGAGCATCTGCATCGATACTTTCCACTTCCTCGATGACAAATTCAGGACCCGTTTGAATGACTTTCTTTACGGTACAACGGTCAATTGAACGTAAAATCCCCTGACGATCTTTTTCAGAAATATCAGCTGGAAGTTCAACCTGAATTTTAAAAATCTGTTTATAGCGGTTTTCTGGATCAACAATATTGTTTTGAGATAATCGAATGTTGTCCGTTGGGATATCACGTGCAGCGCAATAGACTTTCACAAAATATGCTGCACAAAGTGCTGATGATGCCAAGAAATAGTCAAATGGACCAGGTGCAGAACCATCCCCTTTGTATCGGATTGGTTGATCTGCAATTACTGTGAAGTCATCGAATTTGGCTTCTTGTCGAAGGTTGTCGAGGTAATTTACCTTGATTTCCATGCTGGCACCTAAAATATGCTTATAGTTCTATAGCAAGAAATATAAGTTTAAAAATGAATAAATAAGCCAAATCGAAGATAAGAGACTGACTTAGAAAGGATTAATTAGCATTACTTCATTTAAAATCACTTTTAAATCAGTAATGCTAATAAGGACAGCTAATTTTACAGAATTATGCGCTGAAATTGAGTAATTTTATTGAACTTTGCAAATTATTTATTGGATTTGGTCAAAACAAATACATTGAAATTCCAATGACAACTAATGCTTATTTATTTGATAAAAGGTTTCCGCATTACTTCTAAAAATTGCTCGCTGCGCCTCTTCACCTAGTGGTGCTGTCATTTCAATATACGCTTGAATGAGATCTTTTAAGGTGGTGTTGGGTTTATCCATTGGAAAGTTGGATGCAAATACAATGCGTTGGGTACCAAAACTCTGAATCGCATGTTCAATGAGTGGTGAAAGTAAATCTTGTATTTGCAGTACATTCGCCGTTATTTGTTGTTTATAAAATTGATGTCCCAGTACTGGCATCATTAATCCTGAAATTTTGGTATAAACATTTTTTTGTTCAGCTAGTTCTGAAATATCCTCTTTCCATTTTGCAAATATAAGCTCACGCTCAGCTGGTGTTCGCCCCGTTCTTTTTCCGACTTTTCCAAATAATCCGACTGGTGTTGCGAGATGATCTACCATGATCTTTGTATCAGGGAAATGTTGTGCGAGTGATTTGATTTCTTTAATTTGAGTGGAATATCCCCAAGCATCGAATGACAAATTCATCTTTGCTAGATGCTCAAAGCCCTTCAGGAATTTTTTCTGGGTGTATAAATGTGGCTGATCACACCAGCGATGAATACCATCATCTGGATACCATGCTGCCATTTTACGAATACCACAAAAATGTGGACTGGCATCTTGATGAGCTTTGAGAATATCCAAAAATCTTTTATTTCTTGGATCTGCTGTAGCCACGATACCCGCAAGTTTTAGTTGTTGCTGATTAAAAGGTAAATGATGAATCCATTTTGTTTCTTCAACCACACCAAAGTTTTTTTGGTGATGCCAATTCGCCTCAACATGAATAACACTATCAATCGAACATCCTGCACTATCAACTCGATAATCAAAAGGTAGATATGGTGATAAAGCATATTGAGTGATGCCTAAAGTTTCGATTAAGTCTTTAGGTTTAACAACGCGTACAATTTTGTCCATCAATTTAGGATATTTACCAAATGCCTTGACCAATCTCGCTGCTGAGTGTGGCGTAGTGTATGGATTCCACTGATGAATATGGGCATCAAGAATTGGGAAGTTTAATTGGTTCATTTTTATAATCTCTCTAAAATCCTTTTCTCAAGTTTTATTTAACTTGAAGTGGCCTATCATATTTATAATTATTAGGACTTACGCACTATTATTTATAGATTCTCTGTGGTAGCAGATGATTTTTATCGAG
>NZ_MELG01000067.1:0-10751 GCF_001767535.1 Acinetobacter sp. GWC1_38_13
CCACTTGTTTTTAAGTGGGGACTAAATTAAGGCTTATAGGATGAATTCATAAGGTGTGTTCAGCGGACGCTTACGCTCATCCTCCCAAATCTTTTGCCTAGTCTATCAAACGCTTAATCAAGATAACGGTCACATGGAGTGACCGACTCTAACTATATTTCCTCAAGGATTGGAGATAATAATGTCACAACACTCCACTTTACAGCGGGGATTAAACACCCGCCACATCCGTTTCTTAGCATTAGGTTCAGCGATAGGAACGGGACTTTTTTACGGTTCAGCAACAGCCATTAAAATGGCAGGTCCATCTGTTTTGCTCGCATATATCGTTGCAGGGATCGCAATATATATCGTGATGCGTGCATTAGGCGAGATGGCTGTTCAAAATCCAGTTTCAGGCTCTTTCAGTCACTATGCCTCACAGTACATTGGACCACTTGCAGGTTTTACCACAGGTTGGACTTATGTATTTGAAATGATCATTGTTGCGCTGGCTGATGTGACTGCTTTTGGAATCTATATGGGCTTCTGGTATCCAGATGTTCCTCGATGGATTTGGATTCTGTCACTGATCATGTTCTTAGGTGCAATTAACCTCATTCATGTCAAAGTTTTTGGCGAGCTAGAGTTCTGGCTTTCAATCGTAAAAGTGACCGCGATTGTTGCCATGATTTTGGGTGGCTTAGGGCTGATGATTTATGGTTTCAATGCCGATCAAGCAGGTTTCACAACAGGTATTCAAAACTTATGGATTCATGAAGGCTTTATGCCAAATGGTATTGCGGGTTTGATTGCTTGTTTATCTGTAGTTGTATTTGCTTTCGGTGGTATCGAGATTATTGGGATCACTGCGGGTGAATCTAAAGATCCAAAGACCTCTATTCCTAAAGCAATCAACGCTGTTCCTGTACGTATCTTATTATTTTATGTGCTAACTATTTTTGTTTTGATGTCGATTTTCCCTTGGAATCAAATAGGTAGCCAAGGTAGTCCATTTGTACAAATTTTTGAGAATCTAGGAATCGGATCGGCTGCAACAATTTTGAATATTGTTGTCATCACTGCTGCGGTATCAGCGATTAATAGTGATGTATTTGGTGCGGGACGTATGCTGTTTGGTATGTCGAGTCGTGGACAAGCACCGCAAGTGTTTCAAAAAATCTCTAAAAATGGTGTGCCATGGATGACTGTTGTTGTTATGGCTGGAGTCTTACTTATCGGTGTGCTTCTCAACTATTTAATTCCAGAAAATGTATTCCTTATCATTGCATCAATCGCAACATTTGCAACAGTTTGGGTATGGTTGATGATCTTACTTTCACAAGTTGCGATGCGTCGTAAGATGTCGAAAGAACAGATTAAAGCACTAGATTTCCCTGTGATTGGTTGGCCGTATGCTCCTGCATTTGCTATTGCATTCATGTTGTTTATCTTGGCAATGATGGGTTATTTCCCTGACTCAAGACCTGCATTATATGTCGGTATTACATGGTTGGTTTTACTGTGTATTGCATACAACATTTGGGTTAAACCAAAACAAGATGCGATCAAGGTTGATCAGGATTTACCACAAAATTTCAAAATGGAAAGCTAATAACCTAACTGTTCAAGAGCGTATAGCTCTTGAACAGGGAGAGGATCTAAAATGAAAAAGCTTTGGAAAAATTGTCATATCGCTACTATGCAGGATGGGAAATACAACAGTATTGAACATGCTGCTTTAGTGACATCCGGACATCGCATTCACTGGATTGGTCGTGAAAGTGATATTCCAAATGACAATTATGCTGAAACCATTAATTTAAATGGATCATGGCTAACGCCCGGTTTAATTGATTGTCATACGCATAGCGTATTCGGTGGCAATCGTAGTGTTGAGTTTGAGCAGCGTTTGCAAGGCGTTAGCTATGCTGAGATCGCGGCAAATGGCGGTGGTATTGCCAGTACTGTTCGTGCAACTCGTGAAGCGAGCGAAGATGAGTTACTTGCTTCAGCACTAAAACGTATTCGCTGTTTACTCAAAGATGGGGTTACCACCATCGAGATTAAATCGGGATACGGTTTGGACTATCTGAATGAACGTAAAATGTTGCGTGTGATTCGTCAAATTGCAAATATTTTGCCAATCACTGTACGCAGTACATGCTTAGCAGCGCACGCTTTACCTCCTGAATATAAAGATCAAAGTGATGCGTATGTTGATCATATTTGTACAGAAATGTTGCCAAAACTACATCAAGAGGGACTCGTGGATGCGGTCGATGCATTTTGTGAGTATTTAGCATTTTCACCTGCACAAGTTGAACGTATATTTAACACAGCACATGCAATCAATCTCCCAGTTAAATTGCATGCTGAACAACTGTCTTCTCTTGGTGGCTCTAGTCTTGCTGCTCGTTACCACGCATTGTCTGCAGATCATTTGGAATTTATGACTGAAGACGATGTCAAAGCAATGGCTGCTTCGGGAACCGTTGCAGTGTTACTACCCGGTGCATTCTATTTCTTGAGGGAAACACAACTTCCTCCACTAGAGAGTTTGCATAAACATGGTGTTCGTATTGCTTTGTCGAGCGATTTAAATCCTGGAACTTCTCCAGCATTGTCATTACGTTTGATGATGAACATGGGAAGCACCTTATTTCGCTTAACACCTGAACAAACATTGGCAGGGGTGACTATTCATGCTGCACATGCTTTGGGACTACAAGATTCACATGGCAGTCTAGAAGTAGGCAAAGTTGCTGACTTTATTGCTTGGGAAATTGAACATCCATCTGAGATTGTGTATTGGCTAGGTGGAGATTTGCCTAAACGTATTATCCAGCATGGCAATGAAATTTGTGTGTAGTGCAAACAGTTTTAATTAGCGATATTTGATATGAATCATTCATTTACATGGCAAGGACGACATGATGGCGATGGTGAAGAACATCGACGTATCCATCATGTTGTAAATACCACACAACATGCTTCATTTGCCTTAATTGGTTTTGGTTCGGATGAAGGTGTAAAACGAAATAAAGGTCGTTTAGGCGCAGCGGATGCACCTGATATGATTCGAGCACAATTGGCAAATTTACCTGTACACCAATCTGTATCAATTGTTGATATTGGTACAGTCGTATGTGAGCAAGGTCAACTAGAAAAGGCACAAGCTGAGTTAGCAGATCAAGTTGAACGAAGTTTACAACAGGGAATGAAACCGATTGTTCTAGGTGGTGGTCATGAGGTTGCTTTTGGAAGTTTTTCAGGACTGTTCCAATACATCCAACATCATGAGCCGCAGCAAAAAATTGGAATCATTAATTTTGATGCACACTTTGATTTGCGTGAAGCAGAGCAGGTGACTTCAGGTACACCATTTTTAAATGCTGCAAAATTATCAGAACAGAATCAAAAAGAATTTCATTATCTGTGCATCGGTGTCGCGAAGCATTCAAACACGAAAGCTTTGTTTGACACGGCAGATCGCCTGAACTGTCAATATATATACGATCAGCAACTTCAGCTTTCAGAAATTGACCATTTGATATCGAAAATTAACGGTTTTATAGAAAAAATTGACGCGTTATACATTACAGTAGATCTGGATGTATTTAGTGCCAGCATTGCTCCCGGTGTGAGTGCACCTGCGGTCAAAGGAATTGATCTTTCGGTCTTTGATCCATTGTTTCAAGCCATAAAGAAATCTGGAAAAATTCGAGTTTTCGATGTGGCTGAATGCAATCCACGGTTTGATTTGGATAATCGAACAGCCAAATTAGCCGCTTATATTATTTTTAACTACATTTTTGACTGATGGCTTGGCGTGAGCTGACCCATCTATTTTCATTTTATAAGGATAGACAATGTCTAATTTATCTTATATCTCTCAAAATAACGGTCCATGGTCAACTTACCTCGAACAAATCGATCGCGTTGCGCCTTACTTAGAGCATTTAAAAGATTACATCGACACATTGAAGCGCCCTAAACGTGCCTAGATTGTGGATGTGCCGATTGTAATGGATGACGGTACGATCCAGCACTTTGAAGGCTATCGTGTTCAACACAATTTATCACGTGGTCCAGGTAAAGGTGGTATTCGTTTCCATCCAGATGTTGATTTAAATGAAGTGATGGCACTTTCTGCGTGGATGACGATTAAAACTGCGGTTTTAAATCTTCCATTTGGTGGTGCAAAAGGCGGTGTACGTGTTGATCCGCGTAAACTTTCACCTCGTGAGTTAGAACGTTTGACACGTCGTTATACCAGTGAAATTAGTCACATCATTGGACCACAAAAAGATATCCCAGCACCTGATGTGGGTACAAACCCAAATGTCATGGGTTGGATCATGGATACATATTCATCTGGTCAAGGTCATACTGTGACAGGTGTTGTAACAGGTAAACCTGTACATTTAGGTGGTTCATTAGGTCGTATCAAAGCAACGGGTCGTGGTGTGTTTATCACAGGTCAACAAGTTGCTGAGAAGATCAAATTACCTCTAGATGGCGCGAAAATCGCAGTTCAAGGTTTTGGTAACGTAGGGAGTGAAGCTGCGTATTTATTCGCTGAGTCAAAATCTAAAGTCGTAACTATTCAAGACCATACAGGTACGATTTATAATCCAGAAGGTATTAACCTTGAAGAGTTAAAAGTTTATCTTCAAACAAATCAAGGTGTGGGCGGTTTTGCTGGTGCGCAAGCGATCAGTGATGAAGCATTCTGGGATGTGGAAATGGATATTTTGATTCCAGCAGCTTTAGAAGGTCAAATCACAGTTGAACGTGCACAAAAATTAACTGCGAAGTTGGTTTTAGAAGGTGCAAACGGACCAACATATCCTGAAGCTGATGATATTCTAGTTCAACGTGGTATCACGGTTGTCCCAGACGTTATCTGTAATGCGGGTGGTGTAACGGTTTCTTACTTTGAATGGGTTCAAGATATGTCGAGCTACTTCTGGTCAGAAGAAGAGATTAACGAACGTCTTGATAAGCTGATGATTCAAGCAATCCATGATGTTTGGAATACTGCCAACGAGAAAGTATGTACGCTAAGAACCGCAGCATTTATTCTTGGTTGTGAGCGTATCTTAAAAGCACGTAAAGAACGTGGTATTTTCCCAGGTTGATACGGGTGAAATAACAATAAGCGACCTTAAGACCATAGTTTTAAGGTCGTTTTTGTATTAGAAGCTAATCTAAAAAGAAATCTTTTTGTAGTTCCGTCTTTCCTTCAATACAAGCATAGCCACCCAGTTCAGTGATCCCAATTCTTGCAAGAGCTTGCTCATCAGTTAAACTTTGTCCTGTGAGTTCACCACGATTAGTTGTATAAATTGCATAAGCTGCATCTGCCATAATTTCGGGTTTGCGACTTAGTTGTAGGGTATTTTCTTCTCCCAAATTTTTTGAAACCGCAGCAGTCGCAATATAAGTTTCTGGCCACAAGGTATTACAGGAAATTCCATATTGCCGAAACTCTTCTGCCATACCTAGCGTGAGGATAGTCATTCCATATTTAGATAATGCATAGGGAGAAAGCATTCCTAACCATTTCGGTGACATATTGACTGGTGGAGACAAACTCAAAATATGTGGGTTTGAAGATTTTTTTAAGTAAGGTAGTGCTGCTTGGGCGCAGATAAATGTGGCTCTGTGATTAATGGTCTGGATCAAGTCATATTGTTTTAGTGAAGTTGACTCAACACCAGTGAGAGCGATTGCGCCTGCATTATTGATGAGCACATCTAATCCGCCGAAGGTTTCAACTGTTTGTTGGATGGCAAAGTGAATTTGTTGCTCATCTCGTACATCTAATATGAGAGGAAGTGCCTTACCACCCGCAGCATTAATTTCCTCTGCAACGCTGTATATCGTGCCTGATAATTTAGGTGTTTCGATAGCAGTCTTCGCAGCAATCACGACATTCGCACCTGCTTGGGCGGCCTTTATTGCAATTGCGCGACCAATACCACGACTTCCACCTGTGATAAAAATGGTTCTTCCTTGCATAGTTTTCATTGTAATTTCCTATTTCTAATTCATGTTAAAAATTAAGTTAAAGAATAAAAGGATGTGCAAATTTTTCAGGATTATACAACTGTCGTTGTTTGGCAATTTCGACAATTCGATGGCGCAATTGACGTTTAATTACGGCATAGGTCAGGCGATGTTTCTGTGACATATCTTCTGCAAATCGTAAAGTTTCAGTCTGTAAGGATTCAACAGAATGTATCTGGCTCACTACTTGAGCTTGTAAACATTCAACGCCTGTCATCGATTTGCCTGTCAACGATATTTCCCAAGTTGCATATTGATTTGGTAGCAGTTGGACAATTTCTGCAATGATATCGGTAAAAGGAATGGTAAGTTTTATTTCAGGAAAGCAGAATCGACCTTTATCTGACCGCATAAATCTAAAGTCACAAGCTGATGCTAAGATCGCACCGCCTGCATAAGCATTGCCATTGATTTCAGCAATGACAGGGAGATTCAATAATGCTAAGCGAAGTAACATATCTTCTAGTTGAGTAGTAAATGCTTTTTTATCTTCGATAGATTGTTGCATTAACCATGCGAGATCTAAACCATTACAAAATGTTTTGTGATGATCACTTCGAATAATCAGGCTCGCGTTATTTTTATCGTTTTCAATTTCATCAAAGACTGAAATATATTCATCTAAAACGTCTTTGTTGAGCGCATTTTCCTGATCGCCGTTGATTAATGTCAGCACATAAATGGATTGTTGTTTATCGAGATGTAGGTTTGCCATTTAAGCAATTCCTCTAAGTTTATTCATTTTTCTATGACTGATTATTCAGAATAAACTGCTCGCCCAATAGGGTAGACTATGCCATATTAATGATCATTTTAGGACACAGGATGTACTATGCGTGATCCTTTTGGGCTGTTTCAAGAAAACATTTCAGTTTCTTATGCTCATGTACTATTAGAAATTACTGAAGCCTATGGCATCGAGAATCAAACTGTTTTACATAATACTGGGTTGGTTCTATCAGCTATGAAACATGCTGATGCCAAAATGAGTGCTCATCAGTGGTCTAAGCTGGTAGTGAATGCATTACAACTCACAGGTAATCATCGTTTGGGCATTGAGTATGGACTCAAACTTCGTCCTACTTCACATGGGGCATTGGGCTTTGCATTTTTAAGTTGTGCTGATGTTGAAACTGCTTTGACACTCTGTCAGCAATATTTCTGTACTCGGATTCAAAATTTCACACCTGAATGGACTGTTGATCAGGATTTTGTCTATGTTTATTTAGATGATGTACATCCTGTTAGATTTGGTGATGAGCAACAATCAGCGCAATTACGATCATTTCTAGTCGAATGTTTGATCTTTGGTGCAATTCATTTTTTAAGTTTATTTTCAAAAGAGCTGATTGAGCAGAGTGAAGTCTTTCTTGATTGGGAAGAAAGCAATGATTACCAGTGTATTGAGCTTTCAAAAGTTAAGATACATTTTAGTCAAAAAAGAAATGGGCTTCGTTTTCCTAAATTCTTCCTTAACTGCAAAAATAAAAATGCTGATCAAGTTTCTTTTCAGCAGGCACTTTTGTATTGTGAAAATGATAAATGGCGGTTAGTTAAAGAAAATATAAGGGATTTACAGAAAAGTATTCGCTCAGAATTATTGTATAACTCAAGCAATGGTTATCCCACATTGCCCATGATTGCTGAACGTTTGAATATGTCTGAACGAACTCTAAAAAGACATTTACAGGCGCAAGGGACGACTTTCTTACAGATTCTAGCTGATGTACGATTTACGGAGGCTAAAAAAATGCTGCAACACAAACGATATAGCATCCAAGATATTGCAAGCATTGTTGGTTATGAAGAAGCGACCAATTTTATTCGTGCTTTTAAAAAGACCTTTGGAGAAACACCAAGCCAATATCGAAAGCGTAGCGTAGCCAAATCTAGTTAAATCGAGATTTCTTTCTCAATAGCTAGAATAAATTGATCCACGGCATGTTGAATTTTTTCAGTCCATTCAAAAGAACAATTCATTCGAATAAAGTGTTGATGTGAAGGCAATACATTAAATAGCGGACTGGGTGCTATACCAATCTGTTGTTGAATCAGTAGTTCATAGATTTGCATGCTACTGACTTTTTCAGGCAATTGAATCCAAAGAAAATAACCACTTGGATAATTATATACCTTGCAGCCTTCGGGTAAATGTTGTTTTAGATATTGGAAAAATTGTTTTTTATTCTTTTCTAATGAGCGTCTGAGCGTTCTTAAATGCTTTTCATAATGATGATGGGCTAAAAATTCAACTAGGGCATTTTGGATGAGTGCATTTGCAGAAATCGTGCTCATCAGTTGTAAATGTTGGATGTGCTCTGAGAATTTACCCGCATAGACCCAGCCCATACGAAAACCAGAACCTAAAGTTTTCGAGAAAGAAGAGCAGTGCAATACCAAATTTTGTTGATCAAAATACTTCATTGGAAGTGGTTTCTGACTGCCATAAAACAATTCTTCATAGACATCATCTTCAATTAAATGAATTTGATGTTCATGCAAAAGTTGAGCAATTTTAAATTTGATTTCATCGCTGACCGTAAAGCCAATTGGATTGTGTGCATTAAGCATAAACCAGCAGACTTTGATTGGATACGTCTTAATTACTTGTTCAAAAGCTTCAATATCAAAACCATGCTGTGGATGTTCAGGAAGTGTAATGACTTTCAATCCTAAACGTTCGGCTGCCTGCCAAGCGCCATAAAAAATAGTTTGCTGCAATAAAATATATTCACCAGGTTGTGTGATCGCTTGCAAAGACAGATTGAGTGCTTCCAAGCCTCCAGATGTGATAACAATATCATCCGCATCGGTTGGAATACCTTGCATACAATAACGTTGCGCGATCAGTTTCCGAAGTTCCAAATTCCCAGGTGGAAGATTGGTGGTTTGGTCATAACTATGTCGGTTACGGGAGAGTTGTCCCATGATTTGAATCAGCTTGGGTGGATAGAGCAACTGACTATCAGGAAATGCCGAACCCAGCGGACTGACATGTTTAGATTGGATCGATTTTAGATATTTAAATACCAGAGAGTTAATTTCAATTTTGGGATTCAATGCAACAATTGAGTGTGTTTGTGGAATTTGGGTCGATACTTGCTCAGCAACAAAATAACCAGATTTTTCTTTTGAATAAATTAATCCTTGTGCCTCTAATTCTTGGTAAGCATTCATCACTGTGATCAAGCTAAAACCTGAACGTTGTACTTGCTCACGTAGAGATGGAAGTTTGCTATGTGCCTTCCAAGTGCCATTTTCGATCAGTAATTTTAGATTGTGCGCTAACTGTTCAGACTTATACATGAAGTTTGCAGCCCTAATGATATCTGCTTTTATTTTAAAGAAAATCTATCAGGATTTTATAACAGATTTAGTCCAATTGAATCATCTGTTATATTTTTTTAAGCATGCTCTGTAGCTATTCAATACTTGAAGTAACGCTCAAAATAACACCATGAACGATTCAAACTCCAAACACAAAATTTGAGTTTATTGAGTTCTAAAGAATGTTTCGATTTGACAGGGCGTATTCGATGTTTGTGACCAAAGAACTTAATGCGATGACAGCAGTTTTTGAAGACAGTATGCCTTCATCACTGATTAAGGAAGAATTACAACTTGAATATGTGAATCTTGAAGCGACTTTATTAAGAGCAAAAGTCTTAAGAAATTTTGCTAAAGAGAAAGTGACTTACATTGTGCAAACTCAAATTTATGAGAATGACCAAAATCTAGCATATTTATTTGCGCCGTTTGTGCTTGCCAATCTAAATCAGCCTGTGATTTATACCACGCTCAATTCATCTTCGATTTTAAAGATATTAAATCAATATTATCAGGCAGAAAAAAGAGTGAAGTTGAATGTCATAGATTTGCTGCAAAGTCTGAAAGTTTATGTAGATGTTGTCGATCAACCCAAAAACCAAGAAGACTTTCTATTTAGAAACTTGGTTAAAGCACTCTGTCGATCAGATATTTCGCAAATTTTTTTGATCACATCATCAGCGATGAATCATCACCAACTTCAACAGTTGCAGGATTTCTTAAGCGTAAAGATTAGTGTCATTCAGACAGTTTGTGAAGAAAGTATTGTAAAGGATGAAATGTTAAATACTCGGAAATTGTTGTTTAAAAACAAAGATGATTTCCATCGAAATATTTGTACATTGTTTTCATCTTTAAACGCAAAACTTATTGCACAAATAAGTCAACTTAGTGAAGTACAAGCAGCCCATCTTATTGAAGACATGTTTTATTCGGAACATATTTTTGAAAAATTATCAGTCTATGCCGAATACATGCAGACCCATATCCAAAATGGATCAAGTTATAAAACCTTATCCATGATTTAAAGATTTTAGAACCGAATACTTGTATTTGAATAGGAGTAGACAATATGTCTCAGCAACAATCTAAGTTTCCATACATAACAGTTGGTATCAGTATTTTACTTGGTTGCTTATTTTTAGTTTTCTTCTTCCTTGCGGTCAGTAATCAACCAGATTATATGCCGTCACAACAGAAGCAGAATATTCAAAAGATTCAACCAGCACATTCATCAACTGAATAGCCACTAATTTTGTAGACACCTTTTAGTTAGATATTGGACTGCCACCACTCTCCTAGACAAATTTCGTCTATTCTTTTTGCATAGGAGAGAACATTATGAGTGGACAACGATACACCCCAGAATT
>NZ_MELG01000068.1:0-8841 GCF_001767535.1 Acinetobacter sp. GWC1_38_13
CAGTAAATTTAGATGTTTTCATGCAGAATCTCCTGCTCGTATCTTAAGAGAAAATTCTACTTTTAGATCCTATTTTTTTTAGGGGGGATTACCAAAATTAGCGCTACGAGACGCTCATCCTAAAGCCCATGGTTGTATGAAAGCAGAATTCAAAGTTTTACCAAATTTAGCCGAAAAATTTGCACATGGCATTTTAATACCCAATAAAAATTATGATGCTTGGATCCGTTTTTCAAATGCATCTAGCGATGCTTCAAAAGCAGACTATGAAAAAGATGCTCGTGGCATGGCGATTACAATTTTAGGCGTTACAGGCAATAAAATTCTAGAAAATGAAAAAAATGCCACGACTCAAGATTTTATTATGATTAATCATCCTGTTTTCTTTGCAGATAATGCAAGTCGATATCTTAAATTTGTGGATGCAACCAGCAGTGATAGTATCTTAAAAAAACTAAAACTCCCTTTTACACTTGGTTTTAAAGGTACAAAAAATGCTTTTAGTGCCGCGAACTCAAAAATAACTAATCCAATAAATAGTCGTTATTGGTCGATGGTTCCCTATCAACTTGGATCAGGAGCTGATAGAAAAGCAGTAAAATACTCAGTTAAACCATGCACACAGACTTCCGAGTTTATAACTAAACAAACAAACCCTGATTATTTAAGAACAGCGCTTAGAAGCACCTTACAGGAAAAAAATGTTTGTATGGAATTTATGGTTCAACCAAGAACTTCATCTAACATGTCTGTCGAAGATTCAATGACCGAGTGGAAAGAGTCAATCGCCCCATTTTATACTGTTGCAATCATAAACATTCCTAAACAAGAGTTTGACACCCCAGAACAAAATCAATTCTGTGAGAATCTTTCATTTACACCTTGGCATTCCTTGCCTGAACACAAACCTTTAGGCGCTATCGTATGCGTAAAATCATTTACGAAAATATAAGTACTGTTCGCCATCAGATGAACGTTACCCAAAGAATTGAACCGTGAATAACACCTCAATTCTAGATACATTAATCTAATGTAAAATAATAACTTAAGAATATAGTGAATATGCTTTTCTAGAAGTAAAGATTTCTCTAAAACAAATAAATCTAAAATATGCTAGGCTGGTGAGTTTTTTAAACGAAACAGACTGCTATGAAAACCAACAAACATTATGAGGCAGGAAAGTTTCAGTGGGCTTTTTTACTGCCCAAATACTGGGGTATTTGGATTGCAATATCCCTACTTATGATCGGTGCAATTTTACCTTGGTCTATTCAGCACAGAGTTGCAAATTGTTTAGCAAAATTTGCATGGAAATATCTTCATTCAAGAAGAAAAACTACACTTAAAAACTTAATGATATGTTTTCCCGAAAAAGATGCTGAATCATTATACAAAGATGGTCAAGAGGTCTTTTTCAATACCATGCTTGGAGTATTTGAAGCATTAAATGCATGGTATTGCCCTAAATGGTATGAAAATAGAATTCATATCCATGGTATCGAACACATTAACTCAGCAAAAGGACATGGAATATTACTATTAGGAAGTCATACCACGCTACTGGATGCTGGAGGATTTATCAGTAGTCGCTTCTTTGATCTAGATGTAGTTTATCGCCCTCAAAACAATCCTCTACTTGATATGATGATTACAAGATGCAGAGCATCTAGCTATAAACATCAAATCTCAAAAGATGATATGAAAGGGTTAATTAACAGTCTAAAAGCTGGACGAGCTATCTGGTATAGTCCCGATCAAGATTTTGGACTGAAACAAGGTGTGATGGCCCCCTTTTTCGGTGTACAGGCAGCAACATTAACCGCACATAGGCGTCTAATTAAAATTGCAAATGCTGTAGCGATTCCTTTATTTTTCTATCGAACTGGTGATATTAAAAATCCTCAGTATCATATTTTATTAGAGAAGCAGCTTGAGAATTTTCCCACAAATGATGAAATTAATGATGCGACTCGTGTAAATTTAATATTAGAAAATCAAATTCGTACTCAACCAACACAATATATGTGGTTCCATCGCCGCTTTAAAACACGATTAGTAGGTCAAGCTAAGATCTATTAATTATAGATAAAATCATGTTAAAACCTCAATAAAGGTTAAAAATACTTCAGATAGCATTATTTATTGAAGATTTATTTGACCTTATCAATTATACCGCGTATAACGTCAACTCACTGGTGCGGGGTGGAGCAGTCTGGTAGCTCGTCGGGCTCATAACCCGAAGGTCGTTGGTTCAAATCCAACCCCCGCATCCAATTATTTAAGTTTTTTTAGAAAAATATTCTGTATTAATCTTATGTAATTCATAACATTAATATTGGTTCATTTTTTAATCTAAAAATAAAGATTGCTAATTCACATATAAAGCGTATAGTGAATATACACGATAAGAAAATATATTTTTGTCTCATTAAAATTCTCATTTTGCATGAATACTTCCCGCTTATTTGATATTTTAGTTTCAAGTTTATTATTTTAAAATCAGTCTTTTATAAATTTATTCTCATCAAGAGAAAGGATATTATTATTATGTCAAATGGTATGAATGGTACAGTTAAATGGTTTAACGAAACTAAAGGTTTTGGTTTTATTCAGTCAGATAATGGTCAAGATGTTTTCGCTCACTACAGCGAAATTGCAAACAACGGATTTAAAACACTTTTTGAAGGTCAACGCGTTAAATTTGACGTAATGCAAGGTAAAAAAGGTTTACAAGCAAGTAATATTTCTGTTCTTGCATTGAACTCTTAACTCCATTTGCTAATTTAGTTAATTCCAGTCAAAAATATCAAAACTTATAGCTGAAAATACCATAAACTTTTCATCTTACGGTCTTAGAATATTACTAAATTTGCTCAGTAAGCCTACTTATAGAAGTGGGCTTATTTCTTATTAGATAAACCATTAAATAGAATATAAAATTAAAATCTCTCGAATAAAATTTTCATAGAATTTAAATATTGCATTTACATTACAAAGCTTAATTTTTATGTTAGGATAAGATCGAATCTAAGATTATCTTATAAATATGTGCAATATTAGTATATTAGAAGAATTAAACCAATCTATTGAGTACTATTTAAATAGAAATGGACAATATCCAAGTCGAATTATTTTAGGTTATAAAACCTATACTGAACTTATGCATCAAAAGAAATTTTCAGACGAATTAAAACATTCTGCTATAGAACCTAATAAGCGTAAGTACAGAAAAATTAAAATTAAGCTAACTCAAGATGATCACCAGTTAGAGTTACGATAGCTCTATTCGTTATTAGAAAGTCCCCCTTAACGTATTTACTGTTTCAATCTTAATTTATTGAATAGAATTCCAATAATTATTTTAGAAATAGTTCTTTTTCAGCATGTCGACGTCTCACCAATCCACGCATCACATTCCCTCCAGCCTTATTCCAAACCCCAAATTGTTCGGCTGCTGCTGAATATTCACCCATATTTAGATACTTTAATAATGTTGATGTTCTAAATGCATTTTCACCAATGTTATAAGTCAATGATACAAGGGCATCGAACTGATTTTGCTTTAATGAAACATTAACAAGCTGATTTACTGTACGCTGAAACCTTAATAAATCATGTTGAAAATAAGCTTTTGCTTCACTTTCAGTGCAGGTCTCACCTCTTTTAACTCTCACTCCATTTGGATAAATCGTTGTTCCATATCCAATAGTCCAAGTGCCTGCTCCATCATCATAAGATTTTAATCTCAGATCTTCAAAATCCATGATGAAGCGCATTCCAGCATGGCTTATTTGCATGGGCACTATGGCTTCAACTTCATTTTCATCATATGCGGTTGCTATATTAGAGTTCGATGTCTCTGATCTAGAACTCACTTGGTATTGATTGATCATTTGTTTTAGCCACTTCTTAAAGCTTTTCACCAAGTTTTTCTCGAATCTAAATTAAGTGAGTTCAGCATATTCATGCTGTGATTACGAGTTTGTTATGGTAACAAGCTTACATATCACTGAATCAACAGATCAGAATTATTTGCTATTCCTTGAAAAATATTCAATTTGCCGAAATCATGAAGTTGTGGTTGTTAAGGATATATATTTTCACAATAAGTCATATTAAACTGCTGTGATTCTTTTGAACGATGAATGACTGCTATGAAAAAAATTATTGGAAAATCAATTTTTAAGGCAGCAGGCTGGACATATCAAGTTGATCCCGCAATTTTGGAACAAAAACAAGTGATTATTGGATTTGAACATACATCAAATCTAGATACTATTCTTTCACTCGCTTTGTTTGAAATCTTAGAACTTAAAGTTCATACATTGATTAAAAAGGAACTATTCAAAGGTCCTCTTAAACCTATTTTAGAAAAGCTAGGTGGCATTCCTGTTGATCGTAAAGCAAATAAAGACATAGTGACGCAAATGGTCGACTTATTTAAGCGTAATGAGCGCTTTAATTTAGTCATAGCTCCAGAGGCAACACGTGCAAAAAATGGTGAAGATCGCAAACCAATTCGTACAGGATTTTGGCATATTGCTAAAGCAGCCAACGTACCTATTATTTTGATGTATGCCAATGCACGTACAAAACAAGGTGGTATTTTAGGAAAAATTTATCCTACAGATTTACAAAAAGATTTGGAACAAATCAAAGCTCTTTATGCTGAATACGATATTGACGTAAAGATTAACTAATTTTTGCATTCTTTCTGATCAATCTTTAATACATGATCAGGAATTTAAATTTTGAATGCTTAATGCAGTGGTTTTCAACAAAACTATCGCTATGCTAATATTCACGCACTTTTTTGAGTTTTAATTTTTTGGAGTTACTTCCATGGCGGGTCATTCTAAATGGGCCAATATTAAGCATCGTAAAGCTAAACAAGATGCAAGTCGCGGTAAAGTTTTTACTAAATACATCCGTGAAATCGTAACAGCTTCACGTTTAGGCGGGCCAGATGCAGCGAGTAACCCTCGTTTACGTGCCGTTGTTGAAAAAGCACTTTCTGTGAATATGACACGTGACACCATCAACCGTGCGATCCAACGTGGTGCTGGTGGCGAAGATAATGATGATTTAAAAGAAGTAACCTATGAAGGTTATGGTGTTGGTGGTGTTGCAGTTATCGTTGAAACCATGACTGATAACTTAAACCGTACTGTTCCAGATGTTCGTCATTGCTTTAGTAAAACCAATGGCAACTTGGGTACCAACGGTTCAGTAGCGTACCTATTCACTAAGCGCGGCGAAATTTCTTTTGATGATGTTTCATTAGAAGACAAAGTGATGGAAGTTGCCTTAGAAGCTGGTGCTGATGACATCGAGATCGATGAAGACAGTATCTTAGTTATCACTAGTCCAGAAAGTTTTGGTGATGTTCAAGATGCGCTTACAGCAGCAGGATTAAAATCTGACAATGCCGAAGTGGTCATGAGCCCATCGACTAAAGCTGAAATCAACGATATCGATCAAGCTAAACAGATCATGAAAATGATTGATATGCTTGAAGATCTTGATGATGTTCAAAACGTTTATACAAACGTGGAATTTACAGAAGAAGTTTTAGCTCAACTCGATGCTTAACTGATTCAAGTGAGTAAAAAATGCATCTTTTTAGATGCATTTTTTATAGCTTATTTAAAAGCTTATAACAGTTGAAAACATTATATTCTTTGATCACAAAACTCGAATGAAGTGCGACTACACTGTCGATCTTACCAATACGGCGTAATAAAATTTCACTGTAGTCATCCATATTTCTCGCTACCAGTTCTAAAATAAAATCTGCACTCTGCCCTGTTACCAGAAATGCATTGGTCACTTCTGGAATATCTTCAATCTCTTCTAAAAACTTATCAAAAGTTTCACTGTCATGCTTACTAAGCGACACTTGCAAAAGAATGTGCAGACTAAAACCAAGCTTATTAAAGTTAATTTCTCGTTTAAGTTGCCCCATTACTTGGGATTCAATTAAATTTTTAATACGGCGATGCACTGAACTTACAGATAGATTAATACGCTCTGACAATTCATTCAGATTTACGTCTTCATGAGTCAAAATTTCAAGAATTTGCTTATCAAATCGATCTAATTCCATAGTACAGTCCATATGATTTCTAACTTATTTTATCGGAACTGCTTAAAACAAATTTTTAAGGGTCAAGGGAAAACATACGTTTAACTTTTGACAATGTTGTATGGATAACACGAACATTATTCCGATAAACTTTTGGTTTATCTTTGTCTCAAAGCCGAAACAAGACCTTTTGAGTAAATGTTCGACTCATCTCCCAATAGTCAAACAACTCGTTTCGATCCCCATCACACCCTGGAACATAAGATAACAAAGCCTTCTTACAATTATTTCCCTCTTTTAACTTTTTTTAAAGTAAATTTGGAAAATATTTCTAATATTTTTAGCTTAAAACGAATTTTCTTTTAATAAATCATGTTATTCATTAATAATTTCTTAGATTTTTGATAGTTACCCCATTTAATTTCTCATAAAAAAGCCCTGATATTTTGTATCAAGGCTAATATTGGTGTGGATTAGCGATCACATTCCACGCCAATCCACTCGCGCGTTACGTTCAGTTGCATAAATACGCTGTACATATTGTCCTAATGGTAGATCAAGTAAATCGTCATGATATTGTTTCAATTCACCTGAAAATTGCTCAAGATCATCATTTTCAAGTTCCCAAGGAGTACCCTTGATCACAAGCAGCGGTGCCAGCATAGAACAGACTGCAATATCGGCTAATCCCAAACGATCTCCAACCAAATAACGTCCTTGATTATCGATCAAACGCTGATTTAAATCTGCAATCAATTCCGTCATTCGTATTTTCGATTTTTCAACTTTTTCTGGATTCAGTTTGTAATTCGTTGAAACTAAACTCTTCAAAATAGGTTTTGAGATTTTCTCAAATTGGCGTAAGTAACCCTGTTCACCCATCATAATTTCAAGTGGATGATCACCAATAGAAAGTGCCTGTGCTAATGTCCAACGGCGTACATGAATCCCTAATTCACCCACAAGCTCATCAATATCAAGAGCCTGTTTGCGTAAACTTTCGTCACGTCTAAGTAATGCATGTTCGGGATAAGTCGCATCAAGATAGAGGGCGATCTTGGTTGAATCTGCAACCCAGCGTTTGTCATCTTTCAACATTGGCAAAAAAAATTGCCCTGATTTGAGATAGGTAAACGCGCGATGAAAACCTGGAATTAAATTATGTGCAACATAGTCCAATTCCTTATGATCTAACAACCAGCGAGCTTTTTCACAATAGTGAGATAAAGGAAATTGGTATAAAACCCGCATAGACACTCCAAATTTATTTTTCTATTCGATCAAACATAAAGTTTTCCCTACTTTAGAAGTAAAAGTGAATGATTACAATGTCGTTTTTGCTCTATCTTTTTTAATTTTGGCTAAAGCTTGCTATACATTTTTTAGATGAAGTTATTCTATTTAGTCATAAAAAAACTATTTTTGTAGCTTTAGGTTTACATCAAAAGTGATAAACAATTGTTTTCACTAAAATTTAAATATCACTTTTTATTTCATTTTTCTCATAAAAAATGCTTAACAATTATTGTGATATACAAGCCAAAACTGATGGTTTAGTGGAAAAGTAAAACTTTTGTAAAGTTCCTCTTATCTATTAGAGGTGTCTACATGTCCAGTAATCAATCAGTGATCCAAGCTCCAGTACAACTGATTTTAAATGATCAGCAGGCCATTAATGCTGCCTATCAAGTTTCTGACTTTGCATTAGAAGAACGAAATAGACGAGACCAAAATCGTATTTTGCCAACGGAACAAATCAATCAGTTTAGTCAAAAGGGTTTAGGCGGTATCCGTATCCCAAAACAATATGGTGGTGCTTTTGTCTTCAATAAAACTTTGGCCCATGTGTTTCGTATTTTGAGTAAAGCCGATGCCAATGTTGGGCAAATTCCACAAAACCAATTCGGTCTTTTAAATTTTATTAATATCACGGGTTCAGATGCGCAAAAACAGTTTATCTACACTGAAATTCTTGCAGGTAAACGCATTGCAAATGGTGGACCTGAAAAAAATTCCAAAGATACCAAATCCATTCAAACCACGTTAACGTTGGAAAATGGGCAATACTTTTTAAATGGAGAAAAGTTTTACTCGACTGGAACCAGCTTTGCAGATTGGTTAGCAATTCGTGCCTTACATCCCGATGGTCATACCGTACTTGCAATCATTGACCGACATGCCGCAGGTGTTGAGGTCATTAATGACTGGAATGGCTTTGGACAACGTACCACAGCCAGTGGAACGGTAAAACTACACAACGTTATCGTTGATCCTGCACTATTTTTTGATGAACGCATTATTGCCGACACCCCAAATGTACGCGGTACTTATTCACAACTTTTACAGGTTGCGATTGATGTTGGCATTGCCGAAGCAGCTTTTGATGACACTTTATCCAGCATTCGTAAAGCACGCCCCATTATTGATGCAGGTGTAGAAAAAGCCAGTGAAGAACATTACACCTTACAAGAAGTTGGTAAACTCAATATCCTGCTCGATGCAGCCATTTTATTACTAGATGAGGCAGCAGAATTTCTAGATGAACTTGATCAACTTACTGAGATTTCTACCGAACAAGCCGCACGCGCTTCTATTTTAGTAGCAGAAGCAAAGATCTATGCCAATGATGCTGCCCTGCATATCTCAGAAAAATTACTCGAATTTGGTGGTAGTCGTGCCAGCCTAAGCCAACATAATCTTGATCAGCATTGGCGCAATGCTCGCGTACATACCTTACACGATCCTGTGCGTTGGAA
>NZ_MELG01000068.1:8862-18218 GCF_001767535.1 Acinetobacter sp. GWC1_38_13
TTACCTCAATGGTACACACCCTGCCCGCCATGCCTGGATTTAAGGAGCAAATCATCATGACCTCTTATCAAGAGTTACAAGGTTTTGCCAAAACCAATTTTAAAGCAGCCCATATTATCCAAAGTGATGCAGAAGCCCTAGAAATTGCAACTCAACTCAGTCAACAGTTTAAACAAAATGCGGTGGAACGCGATGCCAATCGAAACTTGCCGTTTACTGAAATCGAAGCCTATAGTCAGTCAGGTTTATGGGCAATTACGGTACCTAAGCAGTACGGTGGTGCAGAAGTTTCCAGCCTAACTGTAGCTAAAGTGATTGCGCTGTTTAGTGGTGCGGATGGTTCAATCGGTCAGATTCCACAAAACCATTTTTATGCATTGGAGGTATTGCGCAATACTGGTACGGAAGCGCAAAAGAAACACCTCTATCAAGAAGTGTTACAAGGTGCGCGTTTTGGTAATGCACTGGCTGAATTTAAAACACGTACCTCTGCACATAAGCAAACCACATTGATTCCAAGCGAAAACGGTTATCTGATCCAAGGGGAAAAATTCTATTGCACTGGTAGCCTATTCGCCCATCGTATTCCAACCTTAGTGGTGAATGAATCTGGACGCGAATTTTTGGCTTTTGTACAAAGAGACAGTCAAGGATTAGAACTGATTGATGACTGGTCTGGCTTTGGGCAACGGACTACCGGCAGCGGTACAGTCAAATTTCATCAGGTTTTTGTTGCCAAAGAGGATGTGATTCCTTTTGATACCGCCTTTAAGCAGCTATCTTTGGTAGGACCATTTGCTCAAATCATGCATGCCGCGATTGAAGTCGGGATTGCTCGTGCTGCTTTTGAAGAAACCCTAGAACGTGTACGTGTTGCCCGCCCTTGGATTGATGCCAATATTGATTCCGCCACTCAAGACCCCCTAACCCTATCTGAGCTGGGTCGTGTGGCAACCGATGTCAAAGCCAGCGAACTTTTACTAAAACAAGCAGCTCGCTCTGTAGATATTGCCAAACAAGATTTGAATGCGGAGACCTTAGCCAAAGCCTCAATTGATGTGGCAAAAGTACGTGCGCATAGTACTGAAACTGCATTAAAGGCATCATCGAAACTGATTGAATTAGCAGGTAGTCGCGGCAGTCAACGTGCTGATGGTCTTGATCGTCATTGGCGTAATGCACGTGTACACACCTTGCATGATGCTGCACGCTGGAAATATTACTTCATCGGTAATTATGTGTTGAATGGCATTCTGCCTCCACGTCGGGGGAATTTGTAATGAGCCAAACGACTGCTAAAAAAATCTTGTTAAATGCCTTTGATATGAACTGTGTCGGTCATATCAATCATGGCTTATGGACGCATCCGCGTGATCAATCACATCGCTTTAATGAACTGAGTTATTGGACTGAATTGGCACAAACTTTAGAACAAGGTTTGTTTGATGGTTTATTTTTAGCTGATATTACAGGTGTTTATGATGTCTATCAGAATGGCATCGATCTCACTCTGAAAGAATCGATTCAGTTACCAAGTCATGACCCTTCCACCCTGATTTCAGCAATGGCTTTGGTTACGCAGAATTTGAGTTTTGGTGTCACGGTCAATCTCAGCTATGAGCAGCCCTATCAATTTGCACGGCGTTTTGCCAGTCTTGATCATTTAACTCAAGGTCGTTTGGGCTGGAATATTGTTACTGGCTATTTGGATAGTGCCGAACGGCTTATTGGGCAAAAAGGTTTAAAAGATCATGATGCGCGTTATGATCAAGCCGAGGAGTTTTTACAACTTTGCTATCAATATTGGGAAGGTTCTTGGGAAAATGATGCCTTAAAAAAAGATAAGCAACAGCGCGTTTTTACTGATCCCAATAAAGTCCACTCGATCAATCATCAAGGGCAATATTACCAAAGCCAAGGTGTATTTCAGGTTGCACCTTCGGTTCAACGTACGCCAACACTCTTCCAAGCTGGTGCATCCCCGAAAGGACTACAGTTTGCCACGCGCCATGCTGAATGTATTTTTATTGGTGGTGATCAACCAGAAAAGATTCGTCAACAGGTCAATAAAATACGACTACAAGCACAACAACAAGGTCGTGATGCAAGTGCGATTAAAATATTTGTCGGCATTACCGTAGTTGTGGCTGAAACACATGAACTTGCCCAGCAAAAACTGACTGAATACCGTCAATATGCCAGCCCTGAAGCAGGTCTAGCACATTATGCCAGTTCAGTCGGAATTGATCTTGCCAAGTTTGCAGATGATGAAACGATTCCTTATCAAAAGAGCAATAGCATTGCTTCTGTCAATGAAAAGTTTAAAGAACAGCGCATCAGCAAGAATGACTTAAAAGCACAACATATTCTGGGTGGACGTTATCCACTCATTGTCGGTAGTGGTACTGAAGTTGCGGAATACCTGATTGAGCTGCTCGATCAAACTGGCATTGATGGTTTTAACCTAACTCGTACGGTTGCACCTGAATCACACCATGACTTTATTCGACTGGTGATCCCTGAGTTACAGCAACGTGGACGTTATAAAACTGAATATGCCACAGGTTCACTGCGGAACAAACTGTTTGCCCAAGGCGATCATTTAGCTGCAAGCCATCCTGCTAACCAGTTCCGATGTAGACCGCATAACAACACAGATACCCTAAAAATAATTGAAGAAATTAGTGCTTAACATTTAAGAAAAGAATTGGAGAAATATATGGCTCAAACAGCCTCAAAAAAATGGCTTGGTATTGGCCTTGTCGTCGTCGTTGCGATTATTGCCTTATTGATTTGGAATAAACAAAGACAGAACCATAGCAGTGAACTGGTGATTGGGATCAGTCCTTCTTGTGCTCATCCACTGCAAGTTGCAGCAGATGAAGCCAAACAACAAGGTTTGAATGTCAAATTGGTCGAGTTTTCAGACTGGAATACCCCAAACATCACTTTGAATCATGGCGATATTGATGCGAACTTTTTCCAGCATCAACCTTTTTTGGATAATGCCATTAAAGAAACTGGCTTTAAATTAAAGTCATTTGCTGCGGGTGCGGCTTCACATGTTGGACTGTATTCAAAAAAATATAAAAGTTTTGATGAACTTCCGAATGGTGCAACTGTTGCGATTCCGAATGATCCTGTCAATCAAGGGCGTGCTTTATTGCTATTGCAACAAGCCAAGCTGATTGAGCTGAAAGACAGCAATAATCACCTTTCTGCACTGAAGGACATTACAGCGAATCCGAAGAACCTGAAATTTACCGAAGTTGAAGGCCCTCAAACTGCACGTGCCATTGATGATGTTGATCTCGCTTTTGGCTATCCACATTACTTACGTTTAGCCAAAACGGCTGATCCTGAAAGTGCCTTGTTGTTTGATGACAATACCAATAAACGTTATGCGATTTTATTTGTGGTGCGTGATGATTATCAGGACAAAGACAACAAACTACAGAAATTTGTCGAGATTTATCAAAACTCAGCAAAAGTTAAAGCAGCCTTGGATAGCGATTTCGGTCCAACGTTGTGGTTCCCAGGTTGGAAATAAGGAGAACAATCATGGTGAGTTTTGGTTCACAGGTCGATTTTTCAGTCCCGCATCTGAAAATACGTGGTTTAAATAAGTTTTACAATGTACAGGGCCAACGCTTAAATGCCTTAAAAGACATTCATCTCGATATTCCCAAAGGACAGATTGTTGGGATTATTGGAAAAAGCGGTGCGGGTAAATCCTCCCTACTCCGTACCTTAAACGGCTTAGAGTCGATTGATACAGGCAGTATTTTGATTCATCAACAAAATATCGCAGAATTGAGCCATGCCGAGTTGATCAAAACTCGGCAGAAAATTGGCATGATTTTTCAGCATTTTAATTTAATGTCTGCCAAAACGGTATGGGAAAACGTAGCTTTACCGCTGCGTATTGCAGGTTATGACAAGGCTGAGATTGAACAACGGGTCAGCGATGTACTGACGCTGGTGGGATTAGAAGCGAAGCGACATGATTACCCTGCTCAACTGTCTGGTGGACAGAAACAACGTGTTGGTATCGCACGTGCTTTGGTTTCTCAGCCTGAAATCCTGCTTTGTGATGAAGCCACCTCAGCACTGGACCCTGAAAGTACCGCCAATATTCTGTCCTTATTAAAACAGATCAATCAGGACCTCGGTTTAACCATCGTCTTGATCACCCATGAAATGCAGGTCATCCAAGAAATTTGCGATCAAGTGATCGTAATTGATCAAGGTGAAATCGTTGAGTCTGGACAAGTCTGGTCGGTATTTTCCAATCCACAACAACAGATCACACAGGAATTACTCAATTTTGAACAGGTGAATTTACCCTTTGAGTTGAGCCAAACCATTCTGCCTCAGAGCACCCATCAGATCTTAAAATTAAAATATGCCTGTGAATCGAAATCGGTGCCTGATTTATATGAACTATTGGATGGTTTTAATAGCCCAGTTCAGGTGTATTACAGTCAAATTGATAGCATTCAGCAGCGTACCATCGGCTCATTGATCATCGGGATTCGCAATCTCGAATTTGATCTAAACCACCCACAATCTGAAAAACATCCAGCAATAACACAACTTGAGGTGATCGGTTATGTACAATCAACTCATTGATCTATTACTCACAGGAACCACCGATACTTTAATCATGGTCGGTGTTTCTGCAATTCTCGCCTTTTTGATTGGTCTGCCCATTGCCTTAATTTTGGTGAGTACTGCTGATTTTGGCATTTATCCTTCCAAGAAAATCAATCAATCCTTAGGCTGG
This sequence comes from Acinetobacter sp. GWC1_38_13, assembly GCF_001767535.1. Taxonomy (NCBI): domain Bacteria; kingdom Pseudomonadati; phylum Pseudomonadota; class Gammaproteobacteria; order Moraxellales; family Moraxellaceae; genus Acinetobacter; species Acinetobacter sp. GWC1_38_13. Next base: position 13,649 of record NZ_MELG01000068.1, read on the forward strand.
ATCATTAACATCACTCGATCAGTCCCCTTCCTGATTTTGATGGTGGCTTTGATTCCATTTACCCGTTGGATCGTCGGCACAAGTTACGGCGTCTTGGCTGCAATTGTGCCCTTAACCATTGCTGCGATTCCGTTCTTCGCCCGTATTGCGGAGGTCAGTCTACGTGAAGTCGATCAAGGGTTGATTGAAGCAGCACAAGCAATGGGCTGTAACCGTAAGCAGATTCTTTGGCACGTGCTGCTTCCGGAAGCATTACCCGGAATTATTGCAGGTTTTACCGTGACTATTGTCACCATGATCAGCTCTTCTGCCATTGCAGGTGCGATTGGTGCAGGTGGGCTCGGTGATATTGCCTATCGTTATGGCTATCAGCGTTTTGATATGCAAGTCATGCTGGCGGTGATTTTAGTCCTGATTGTTTTGGTCATGTTGGTACAAACGACAGGTGATAATATTGCCAAACAACTCGATAAACGAAAAGTTTAAGCTTGAAATAAAAATCCACACTCGCCATGACCTGACTTTGTCATGGCTTTCATGTAAAATCAGCAGCAATTTTTAAATAACACATTTGTGAGTGGTTTCATGGGTTTTAATTGCGGTATTGTTGGTCTGCCAAACGTAGGTAAATCTACATTGTTCAATGCATTAACAAAGGCAGCGATTGCAGCTGAAAACTTTCCGTTCTGTACCATTGAACCAAACACAGGCATTGTTCCTGTTCCAGATCCACGTTTAGACAAACTTACAGCAATTGTTAAACCACAACGTGTTATTCCAACTACGATGGAATTCGTTGATATCGCAGGTTTGGTTGCTGGTGCTTCAAAAGGTGAAGGTTTGGGTAACCAATTCCTTGCCAATATCCGTGAAACAGATGCAATTGCACACGTGGTTCGTTGTTTTGAAGATGAAAACGTGATTCATGTAAATGGTAAAATTGACCCATTAGATGACATCGCAACTATTAACACTGAACTTGCTCTTGCTGACCTTGATACTGTTGCAAAAGCATTACTACGCTTAACTAAAGCGGCGAAAGGTGGTGACAAAGATGCGATTGCCACTAAAGCAGCTTTAGAAAAAATTCAACCATTATTAGATGAAGGCAAACCAGCTCGTGCCGCTGACCTATCAGATGATGAGCGTAAAGCTGTTCGTGGTTTTGGTTTAATGACACTTAAACCAACTATGTATATTGCTAACGTTGCAGAAGATGGTTTTGAAAATAATCCACATCTTGACGCAGTAAAAAAACTTGCTGCTGAAGAAAATGCGATTGTTGTACCACTTTGTAACCAAATCGAAGCTGAAATTTCATTATTAGAAGATGAAGACCGTGCTGAATTCTTAGAAGCAATGGGTATGGAAGAGCCAGGTCTAAACGTAGTGATTCGTGCAGGCTATAGCTTACTTGGCTTACAAACATACTTTACTGCAGGCGTACAAGAAGTTCGTGCTTGGACAGTTAAAGTGGGTGCGACTGCACCACAAGCGGCTGGTGTGATTCACACTGATTTTGAAAAAGGTTTTATTCGTGCAGAATGTATTTCTTACGATGACTTTATTCAATACAACGGTGAAAACGGCGCGAAAGAAGCAGGAAAATGGCGTCTAGAAGGTAAAACTTATGTCGTTCAAGACGGTGATGTCCTTCACTTCCGTTTCAACGTATAAATCAAAGTTTTGATTTCCAAACCGCCAATTTGACCTGATTGGCGGTTTTTTTATTTTTTTATTACCACTTAAATTTAAAAACAACTTATAACAATAACTTTTTCAATTGTTGCGTTACATGCAATCTCGCTTTTTTCTGCTTAAAGATAGTTGGGATATGTAATAAAAAGAAAGAATGTCGATAATTTTTGTGGTCTCTTAGGTTTTCATTTAGATAATGATACAGATCCAAAGCAGCCTCACGATGAAACGCCCATAAAACTTGCTGTTTATACATCACAGTGTAATAAGCATCATTCGGCCAGTTTAAATGATGCTTTTGTTGACAATTACATGATTCGCAAACGACTCCTCCATGACTTAGTCTGGAATAACGTGCATGCCAAACTTTTGCATCATAGCCTTTAGGTAAGTCTTGAATTTGTTCAATCGGAATTGATAAATTTGGATAATAAAATGCAGCATGCCAATAAGCTCCGCAACTATCCTGAAAGCGCTCATATTCAAAATTAGCATGTTGTTGGAAATACTCGACATCTTTCTTGAGTGTTATCTTGGCTATTCTGGCAAATTCGAAATTAGCTTTACCGACACAACAACATGGACATTTAATTTCTAATTTTTCAGGTAAGGACCAATATTCATAAATTCCTGTCATTTGCTCTTTAATAATAAATCATCAACCTAAACCGAAAATAAGCTTAGCAATTAGATCAAGCTTTTGGAATCAGTAAATGAAAAAGCCCAGTCGTTATGAGCTTGGCTTTTTAACTTGTAATAGATCAATTAAGACGCTGTTTGCGGTTTCATATCCATTTCTGCACGTTTCATTTGTGCTTCTTTTAAAATACGTTGATGTAATTGCTTACGGAATCCAAGTAGAAAAACGAACTCTGCTAATACAAATAGAGGTCCTATTGCTAAACCAATCAAATCATCAACAAATGCAGGTTTTTTCTTCTCGAAATAATGCCCTACAAATTGAAATACCCAACCTACTACAAAAATACCGATACTCGCTCCTAACCAGCTCCACATCGGTAATACGGCTATTTTTACTGCAAGTGGATATGCTGCGATGAATATAATCAACATTAGAATGCCAAATAACTTATCTAATGATATATAGTAAATTGTACTCAATACAATCAGTATCGATGCCAAAGTCACTGAAACTCCTGATATTTCTACTCCCACACGCGCAGTTAAGCATAAAATTGAAAAAACAATCAGTGGAATACCCACAAAATGGGTCACAATATTTTTCTGATCCAAATGATATGCAGCATACTGACTGAGTAGACGCTCCAAATTTGTCATTTTTAATTCACCATATTATTTGTGTATGTTATTAATCTATTACAAATCAGCAAATAAAAATGTCATGTAGCTGACAAATGGATTTATATTTTTAAAAGGAAATAGAGTGTTAGATCCCATTCATATTCACCATTTACAGCAAAATTCGTGGTTTAGTCATCTTGCAGAGCCTTTCAAGCAGTTCATTTTGAATCATGGTAAGAAACTTATAATTGAAAAAAATGCCGCTGTGTTTAATGCTCAAGATCAATTTGATGGTGTGTATGGTGTTCTCGATGGCTCAATTAGTTTGGGTTACATAGACGTTAACGGTAATGAAGCAATTGCTGCTATCGCTGAACCAATCATGTGGTTTGGCGAGATTTCTCTCATAGACAAACAACCACGCTCTCATGATGCTATTGCATTGAAAAAAAGTGTTGTGCTTCAAATCCCAGCTCAACCTCTGAACGAGTTTTTATCTAAAAATCCCTATTATTGGTATTTCTTTGCCCTACTGACCAGTCAAAAACTTCGCTATGTCTTTTTAGAGCAAATTGCAATTCAAACTCAAACGATCAGTCAGCGTCTTGCTCAACGCTTGTTATTTATATTAGAAGGTTACGGTAACCGCTCATCCATTCAAGATCTAAATATTCAAATCTCACAAGATCAACTTGCCAATATGCTGACAGTCTCTCGGCAGACTGTAAATCAAGAATTGAATGCTTTCGAAAAACAAGGAATCATTCAATTAGGATTTAAAAAAATCATCGTTATAAATTTAGATGGGTTGAGACATTTAGCTGCGGTGAATAATCTGAATCAATAAAAGTAAAATGTTTGTTTGATATCTGGGATTTATTTTTCTAATAATGAGCAATCTAAAAACCTGAAAATAAAAAATTTGAAAAATAGAAGCTACATAAAACCTAAAGCGAAAATCGTATTCTCGCTTTAGGCGCGAATTTAAATTTACTTCGGTGAAGTATTACCTAATGCTGGATTGTCAATTGCATCCTTACACTGGGCTTTATCGCGCTCATAATCTGATTGCTTCTGACCTGAGTTATTTGCATTGTCTTTAACATCTCTAGCCCAACTATCTAGGCTTGTGAGCGCTTTACGACATAAAGCATATTTCCCTTCCGTCACAGAATCAGTCATTTTGACATTAATACGCCAATCTGTACTCAACTGACGGATAGGCTTTCTCACCTTCTCTTCGATATCAGTAACTTGCTTGTTATATACAAGTACATCTATCTCATTAATTAACTTCCAAGCAGCATTTGCATATGTTGTAGCGTCATTCGTTAATTTTGGAGCTGGTTTGATTTCAACCTTTTTCTCGCTTTCACTGTTTGAGTTACCACATGCAGCTAAAAAAGGACAAATCATCAGTGCTGCTAAAAGATGAACTCTTGCATTTAACATATAAATTCGCCGATGAAAAATTTGGTCTTTATGCTAGTCAATTTAGTCATAATTCTCAACGGCTGTTGACACATTATCATGCAGCTATGACATTAATCGTTTTAGACACAATAAAATCATTGGCTTTGTTGCACAAAGATTTGAAATGCAAAGCGCC